>JADCCH010000272.1 GCA_020252865.1 Methylobacterium sp. | reverse complement strand
TGAATGCCGAGCGGCATCTGAAGCCGCCTTCCGAAATGGCGCGCCTCTTCGCGGATCATCCGGAGGCTCTGGACGAAACACGGCACATTCTCGCCCGCGTGGATTTCGATCTTGGCGAACTGAAATACGAATACCCCGATGAGCCCGTGCCGCCGGGCCGGGATGCGCAGGGCTGGCTGGAAGAACTGACATGGCGCCATGCGGCCATGCGCTATCCTGATGTTTTGCCGGCGAAGATCGAGAAATTGCTGCAAGCCGAGCTCGCCCTCATCCGCAAACTGAAATATGCACCCTATTTCCTCACCATTCACGACATCGTGCGCGTGGCGCATGACAAGGGCATCCTCTGCCAGGGGCGGGGCTCGGCGGCGAATTCCGCCGTCTGCTATGTGCTGGGCATCACGGCGGTCGACCCGGCCGAGCATAATGTTCTCTTCGCGCGCTTCATCTCCGAGGAGCGCCGCGAGCCCCCGGATATCGACGTCGATTTCGAGCATGAGCGGCGCGAGGAGATCATCCAGCACATCTATGAGCGTTATGGCCGCGAGCGAGCGGGGCTCGCCGCGACCGTCATTCATTACCGGCCGAAAAGCGCCATCCGCGAGGTGGGCAAGGCCCTGGGGCTCTCGGAGGATGTCACCGCCGCGCTTTCCGGCACGCAATGGGGAAGCTGGGGTTCGGATATCACCCGCAACCAGGTGAAACAGGCGGGGCTTGACCCGGATAATCCGTGGATCGCACGCGCCGTGGGCTTCGCGAAGCGCCTCATCGGCTTTCCGCGTCACCTCTCGCAGCATGTCGGCGGCTTCGTGCTGACGCGCTCACGGCTGGATGACCTCGTGCCCATCGGGAATGCCGCCATGCCCGACCGCACCTTCATCGAATGGGACAAGGACGATATTGATGCTCTGGGCCTGATGAAGGTCGATGTGCTGGCCTTGGGGATGCTCACCTGCATCCGCAAGGCATTCGAATTGCTGAAGGATCACGCCGGCGTCGAGATGGGCCTCGCCGAGGTGCCGCAGGGAGACACGGCGACCTACGACATGCTCTGCCGCGGGGATTCGGTGGGCGTCTTCCAGGTGGAAAGCCGGGCGCAGATCAACATGCTGCCACGGTTGAAACCGCGGGAATTCTACGATCTCGTGATCCAGGTGGCGATCGTCCGCCCCGGCCCGATCCAGGGCAACATGGTGCACCCCTATCTGCGCCGGCGCAGCGGCGCGGAAGCCGTCATCTTCCCCTCGCCCGCGCCCGAGCACGGCCCTGCGGATGAGCTCCACGCCGTGCTCGGCAAGACGAAGGGCGTGCCGCTCTTCCAGGAACAGGCGATGCAGCTTGCAATGGTGGCGGCGAAATTCTCCGATGTGGAGGCGAACCAGCTTCGCCGCGCGATGGCGACGTTTCGCAATGTGGGCACGATCGGGCGCTTCGAGAGCCTGATGGTCGAGCGCATGGTGGCGCGTGGCTATGATCGCGAATTCGCACAGAACTGCTTCGGGCAGATCAAGGGCTTTGGCTCCTATGGCTTCCCGGAGAGCCATGCCGCGAGCTTCGCGAAGCTTGTCTACATCTCCTCCTGGATCAAGTGCCACCACCCCGCGATCTTCGCGGCGGCCTTGCTGAATTCGCAGCCCATGGGCTTCTACGCGCCCGCGCAGATCGTACGCTGCGCCCGCGAGCACGGCGTGGAGGTGCGGCCGGTGGATGTGAACCATTCCTTCTGGGACAACACATTGGAGCATGATGCGAAAGGCGACCTCGCCCTGCGCCTCGGCTTCCGTCAGGCGGAGGGCATCCATGAGGCGGAGGCCAAACGGCTGGTGACCGCGCGGCGCGAAGGCTTCCGAAGCGTGGAAGCGCTTTCCAACCGCGCGCGGCTCTATGGCCGCCCGATGCGCGCGCTCGCGGATGCCGATGCCTTCCGCTCCATCGGGCTCGACCGGCGCGGCGCGCTCTGGGAGGTGCGCCGCCTGCCGGAGGACGATCCCCTGCCGCTTTTCACGAGCGCCGATGCGCCTGAACTGGGCCTTGAGGTCGAAGCAAACCTGCCTGAAATGAGCCTCGGCGAGCATGTCGCGACCGATTACCAGACGCTCCGCCTTTCGCTGAAATCACATCCCATGGCGGTTCTGCGCCCGCTCTTCCGGCGCGAGGGCGTGTGCTCGGCGGCGGAAACCGCGAGCCGCGCCGATGGGCGCTTCACGCGCATGGCAGGGCTTGTGCTCGTGCGCCAGCGGCCGGGCAAGGGCAATGCCATCTTCATCACGCTGGAAGACGAAACGGGTATTACCAATTGCGTGCTCTGGGCGCGACAATTCGAGGCGCTGCGCCGCCCTGTGATGGCCGCGCGGCTGATGCTCGTCGAAGGGCGCGTGCAGAAAAGCCCGGAAGGCGTGGTGCATCTCATGGCCATCAACGTGACCGACCGCTCCGGCATGCTCGATCATCTGTGGGAGGCGGGCGCAACGGGTGCAGGATTCACGAAATCGCTGCTGGCGCCGGCCGATGAGGGATCAACCCTCGGCACACCCGGCAATGCGCGTGATCCGCGCCACAACCCAATTCCACCGCCATTGCATCTCGCGCCGCCCCCGCGCCACAGGCACCCGCGCGATGCGCGCATCCTGCCAAAAAGCCGGGATTTTCATTGAAAGCGGCCCTCAGAGCATTTTCAAGCGAAGCATGCCCCCGCGAAGGCGGGGGTGGGAACCGGTTCGCGTGAAGAAAATGCGAAAAAGAAAGAGAGAAGCATTTTCCAGCGAAGCATGCCCCTCGCGAAGGCGGGGGTGGGAACCGGTTCGCTTGAAGAAAATGCGAAAAAGAAAGAGAGAAGCATTTTCAAGCGAAGCATGCCCCTCGCGAAGGCGGAGGTGGGAACCGGTTCGCGTGAAGAAAATACGATCAATCACAGAAACATAGAGCGGTCAATCTCATTCATTCAGATCGA
>JADCCH010000271.1 GCA_020252865.1 Methylobacterium sp. | reverse complement strand
GATGTGATGCTGGTGCTGCTGGTGATCTTCATGGTCGCAGCACCCCTGCTCACGGTCGGCGTGCCGGTGGACCTGCCGAAGACCGGCGCCGCCCAGCTCAACATCGAGCAGAAGCCGATTTCCGTCACGATCGACGATCGTGGGCGGCTGTTCCTGCAGGAAAAGGAAGTGACGCTGGAGCGCCTCATTCCCGGGATCCAGGCGATCGCGAAGGACGGCTTCGACGAGCGCATCTATATCCGGGGTGCGGCACAGGTGAATTACGGCCGGGTGGCGGAGGTGCTTGCCGCGCTGAAGGCCGGCGGCTACGCTAAGACCGCGCTGATCAACCAGCCGCTGGAACGTCGGTAAGGGTTTCGCGGTATGGCGCTCACGCTTTCCAAGCTCAGAAGCCTTCTCGACTGGCGCCAGCCAGGCGGGATCGTTTCGGCTGCGGGGCATGTGACCCTGCTGGCCGTGGGGCTGGCCGCGTTCTCTTCCGCCAAGCCCTTCACGCCCGCGCAGGAAGGTGTCGCGGTGGACGTCATCTCCGAACGTGAGTTCAACGAGATGATGAAGGGCGACAAGAAGGGCGAGAAGCGGCCCGAGCCACAGCTGCGCGCCGAGCGCGTCTCCGATATCCGCCGGAACAATGAGCCGGGCGAGGCGAAGAGGGATGTCGCAGCCGAACCGGTGAAGGCCGAGCCGCCGAAAGCCGAGGCAAAACCCGAGCCGCCGCGCCAGGTCGCGGCGCTGCCGCCTGCGCCGGTGCGCCCGCCCGAACTGAAGCCCGTCGCTCGTCCGCCGGAGCCCAAGCCCCAGCCGGAAGAACCGGAGGATGAGAAGGCCGAGCTCCCTACCCCGCCGAAGCGCCCCGATCCGAAGCCCGAGCCCAGGCCCGAGCCCAGGCCGGAGCCGAAGAAGGAGGATCTCGCGAAACTCCTCGAGCAGAAGCAGATCGAGGAGAAGCGCCGCGAGGAGGCGAAAGCCGCCGAGGATCAGCGCAAGGCCGAGGAAAACAAGAAGGCCGAAGAGAAGAAGCGCGCGGATGAACGCGCCGCTTCCGAGCGCAAGACGCGTGAGGATCGGGAGAAGCTTGAGAAGGAAGCTGCCGAGGCCAAAAGGCTGGAGGACTCGATTCGCCAGCGGCTCCTCGCCTCACGCGAGGCGCCCTCCTCCACCGGCGCCACGGCCGCGCAGGTGAGCCGGGAGGCGAGCCTCGGTGCCGAGAACGCCACCGGGCGGCGGCTGTCGCCGTCGGAACGTTCACAGCTGATCGGCCACCTGACGGAGCAGATGAACCGCTGTCTCTCTATTCCTCCGGGGGCTATCCCGCGTTCGAAGCCGATCGTGGCGCTCACGCTTGGCCGCGACGGTTCGATCACCTCCGGCCCGACGCTCACCAACCCCATGAACGAGCCGGGCTACATGCCCTATGCGGAAGCCAATATGCGCGCCCTGCGCAATTGTGCACCCTTCCGCATCCCCGAGCGTTTCATGGCCATGTATGACGATTGGAAAACGCTCCGCATCGGCTTTGACCCGAGCGAGATGCAGTGAACGAGCCAAACCATGCTGAACCCGCTTCGCCTTCTTCGCCCGCCGGGCTTCCGATCCCTGGGATTTGTGTCGGGTCTTGTTGCCTGTCTCACCATGCCGCTTGTGATCAGCGCCGCCGCGTTCGCGCAGGGCGCTGGCTGCAATGCCGGCACGCTCTGCATCGATCTCAGCCCGCGCAATTTCAAGCCGATGCCGATCGCCATCGTGGATTTTGTGGGCGAAGGCCTGCAGGGGCAGGAGGTGGCAGGCGTCATCACCAGCAATCTGAGGCGCTCGGGCGTCTTCGAGCCGATCGACCGTGCGCGCTTTCCCGAGCAGAATATCGCGTTTGATGCCGCGCCGAATTTCGCCGCCTGGCAGGGCATTGGCGCGCAGGCGGTGCTCAACGGCCGCGTGGTGCGCGAGGGCGGGCGGCTGGTCGTCGAATATCGTCTCTGGGAGGTGTCCACCAACAAGTCCATTCTCGGCCAGCGCCATGGCGTGGACGCCGCCGCCTGGCGGCGCCTCGGGCATCTCGCCTCCGATGCCGTGTTCGAGCGACTGACGGGCGAGACCGGCTTCTTCGATACCCGCATTGTCTTCGTCGATGAGACCGGCCCGAAGGACAAGCGCCGGAAGCGCCTGGCCATCATGGATCAGGACGGCGCGAATTTCCTGGCACTCTCCTCGGGCGAGGAATTGCTGGTCACCCCGCGCTATTCGCCGCGTGGCGATCGCGTGGCCTTCATGGCCTTCGGCAATGGCCGCCCGCGCGTGCAGATCTTGGATCTCGGCACGGGCCAGCGAAACGTGATCGGGCAGGATGGCGTGATGAGCTTCGCGCCGCGCTTCGCGCCCAATGGCGGCACGCTGGCGATGTCGATCGAGAACAACGGGCAGGCGAACATCGCCGCCGTCGATCTCGGATCGCGCAGCCTCCGCCCGCTGACCTCCGGCGGCGCGATCGACACCTCGCCCTCCTATTCGCCCGATGGCAGCCAGATCGTATTCGAAAGCGATCGGGGCGGCGGCCAGCAACTCTACGTGATGAGCGCGGATGGCAGCGGCGCGCGCCGCATTTCCTTCGGCGAGGGGCGCTATTCCACGCCGGTCTGGTCGCCGAAAGGCGATCTCATCGCCTTCACGAAGCAGCGCGGCGGAAATTTCGCCATCGGCATCATGAAGCCGGATGGCTCGGGCGAGCGCATCCTCACGGAAGGCTTTCATAATGAAGGGCCGAGCTGGGCGCCGAACGGGCGCTACATCGTGTTCTTCCGCGAGAGCGGCGCGGGCGCGAAGCTCCATATGGTGGACATCACGGGCCGGGTGGATGTTCCGATCCCCACGCCGAATTTCGCCTCCGATCCCGCCTGGTCGCCCTTACGTTCGGCCCGATGAGCGAGGCGATCAAGGCCGCGCTTTTGCCCGGCGACGCGATGCGGCCAACGTGACGTAAGGTTGTAATATCAACACTTCGTTCACCTTCTGCCGCAAAGTCGCCCCGTTAAGCCCGTCTGAAAGCGTTTCGTTAGGCTAAACAGAAGCTTTCGTTAATCCGCGCGCCTTTACGTGATGGCGAAAGTGCGAAGGGTTCGGGCGGGCCAGTCGCGCGGCGATGCCGCTCAATGGAGTAACTTGGATGACAGTTGATTTCTCGCGCCTCGCGCGTGTTTTCGTGGTGGTGGCGCTGACGGCCTTCGTGGCGGCCTGCGCCTCGAACTCGACGACCGATCCGAATGCGGCGGGCCTCGGTGGCGCCGGCACCCCGGGTTCGGTGGCGGAGTTCCAGTCGGCCTCCGTGGGCGACCGGGTGTTCTTCGATACCGATTCCTCCGAGATCAACGCGCAGGGTCAGGCCGTTCTCGAGCGGCAGGCCGCCTGGCTCAAACGCTACACGCGCTATTCCTTCACGCTCGAGGGCCATGCCGACGAACGCGGCACCCGCGAATACAATTTCGCGCTGGGCGCCCGGCGCGCCGAGGCCGTG
>JADCCH010000270.1 GCA_020252865.1 Methylobacterium sp. | reverse complement strand
GGACACGATCCGGGACCGCCTGAATGTGCTCGCCACCAAGGGCTTCGTGAAATTCGTCCGCGATGGCGCGCCCTATGGCTTCGGCCCGTCCCGGTCGCGTTTCGGGTTTCTGTGCGTCGAAGCGATGGCCATTCCGACGGACGGCGAAGCGGTCGATCCCGAAACCGGCGAGGTCTCGCAGGCCACCATCGCGGTCCTGCCGACCCACTACAAGTCGCCCCAGACCGGCGCGTTGCTCGATGTCGAGAACCCGCATGTCTGGGTCTATCCGGAGGGCGAACCGTCATGATCGCCATCCCGTCGATCATCGCGCAGACCTGCGCTCCGGCCAGATTGAACCAGATGGGGTGCGGTTCCGAAACTGCTCCGTCATCCCCGCGCCAAACTGCGCTCCACCCCGTCGACACCAGATTGGGCGCGATGCCCAAACTGCCCCTTCGGAATTGCGCGCGAGCCAGATCGGCTGCGCTGCAATCAGATTGGGCGGCGAGTGCCAGTCGGAACTCCCGAAACTGGAAATTCCTTAACCTGGCCAACGTCTTGTCCTGGCCAGCAAGTTTAGGGAGGCAAAGCCACCCCCTTCAGGGGTGGGGGAGACCGCCGCAGGCGGGGTCTCCCAACCCCACCCCCAGGTGCTGCGCGCGCGTGGCGTGCGGCAAATCTCTCATCCCCGACAACACTCGAACAGGATCAACCAGCATGAGCATGCATCCATCACCCGTCCTTGTCGCCGACTGCCAACCTGCATCCATCGGCTCTGCATCTGCGGGCAGCAGCATCCTCGCCCTCGACCTTGGCACGACGACAGGTTGGGCGAGCCTCATCGGCGGCATCGTCCAGAGCGGCACGGTCTCCTTCCGCCCCAGCCGCTACGATGGCGGTGGCATGCGCTATCTGCGTTTCCAGCGCTGGCTCGACACGCTTGCCCATGGCAATGACGGTCTGGCCACCATCTACTTCGAGGAAGTCCGTCGGCATGTCGGCACGGATGCCGCCCATCTCTACGGCGGCTTCCTGGCAACACTGACTGCGTGGTGCGAGCGCGAGCAGGTCGCCTATCAGGGCGTTCCGGTCGGCACCATCAAGCGTTTCGCGACCGGCAAGGGCAACGCCGACAAGCACGCGGTGCTCGCCGCCGTCACTGCGCGCGGCTTTCGGCCCGCCGACGACAACGAGGCCGATGCGATCGCCATCCTGCTCTGGGCGATGGAGACCCGGGGAGGTGTGCTGTGAGGTGGTCACCACGAGGATATGGCGGCCAACGCCGCAGCCCTGAAGACGTCAAGCGCGATGGCTGGCGCGAGCAGCGCGTCCTTGCGGTGTCGATCGACGATGCCCGCCTGACCTGGCCCGAACGTGAACTGATCCGGCAACTCGGCGAGAAGCTCTATGGCGATCGCAACCAACCCAAGGAGGCACGCCGATGACCAACTGGACGCCAAGCCTTGTCGAAGCACGGCTCGCAGAAGCGGCCTTTGTGCTCAAGCGCCTGCCCGAACCCCGGCGGCAGGGATACTTCAGCACATGGCCCGCGATTGTCCACGACTTTGCCGACAAGGTCGAACAGGAGCCGAAGCCGATGCGCGTGCTGCCCTCGCCCGCAGCCATCAGCAGGATGGAGGAGACGCTGAGCTGGACCGTCGGGCTGCAACCGGTCGAGGGCAAGATCATCTGGCTGCGTGCGCACGGCGAGCGCTGGAAGACGATCTGCTGGACGGTAGGCTTGCAGCGTTCTGCTGCCCACCAGCATTGGCTCTACGCGCTGTGCGTCATTGCTTTCCGGCTTAATGGACGGCGGCTCAACCGCAGCTACTCGAAGCGCAAGGTGATCGAACTGGCTGGCGCGGCGCAGCGGTGAGTAGCGGCGAGCAAAGTGTCCGGCGGACAGTTTTCGCGCGGACAGAAATGCCGTTTCAGGGTAGATTTCGGGCTAACCTCGGGACAGACGCGCTCAATGAGCTTCGCCTTCCCCACCTGCCCAGCAAGTTTGGTTCCTTCCCGGCCACTATCGTATGCGGGAGGGCGCGGCGCGAAACGTCGCTAGCGGCAGGCCGGATTTTTTGGGAAGCCACCCGGAGTCCAGCGCCCTTCAAGGTCGCTCCGAAGTCTCGACGAACACAAGCTTTTTTGCCTTAAGACGCCTGCCATGCCTGGACCCTTCGCGGAGTCCAGCCCGGCATCCGGCATCCAGCGGCCAATCGACGGCAACTCCCCCAGCCATCACCGGACATCATGACCCTCAGCTTCGCCCCCGAAGCGATCGAGACCTGGCCGCTCGACCGCCTGCGCCCCTATGCGCGCAACGCCAAGACCCATGGCGCGGACCAGGTCGCCAGGATCGCCGCCAGCATGGCGGAGTTCGGCTGGACGGTCCCGGTGCTGGTGTCGAGCGACGGAGAGGTCATTGCCGGCCATGGCCGGATCATGGCTGCCGCGCAGCTCGGCCTCACCGAAGCGCCCGTCATCGTGCTCGACCATCTGACCGAAGCGCAGCGTCGCGCCTACCGGATCGCCGACAACAAGCTGACCGAACTCGGGGCCTGGGACGAAGCGCTTCTTTCCGGCGAGTTGCAGGAACTCGTCGCCGATGAATTCGACCTGTCGCTGATCGGCTTCTCCGATGGTGAACTCGACCGGCTGCTTGCGATGGAACCGGGCGACGAGGCATCGGACGGCGCGGGCGTCGCCCCCGTCGTGATCCCGGAACCGCCGCGCAATCCGGCATCTCGCCTCGGGGATCTTTGGATTCTTGGCGGCCACAGGCTCCTCTGCGGCGACAGTACGATCGCTGCAGATGTCCGCCGCCTGATGAATGGCGAGCGGGCGATCCTGTTCGCCACCGACCCGCCCTATCTCGTCGACTACGACGGCTCGAACCATCCGACCCGGAACAAGGACTGGTCACCGTCCTACGGCGTCACCTGGGATGACAGCAGCCAGGGTGCGGAACTCTATGACGGGTTCATCGCGGCGGCTGTTGCCGAGGCGATCGCCGAGGACGCCGCCTGGTATTGCTGGCACGCCTCGCGCCGCCAAGCGATGCTGGAGGCCTGCTGGGAGAAGGCTGGGGCCTTCGTCCATCAGCAGATCATCTGGGTGAAGGACCGCGGGGTTCTGACCCGGTCGCACTACCTCTGGAAGCACGAGCCCTGCTTCATGGGCTGGATCAAGGGCAAGCGCCCGCCGAAGGTGGCCGAGGAAACGCTGGCCTCGACTTGGGCGCTGCCGAGTTTCGCCAAGGACGACCGGCCCGATCACCCGACGCCGAAGCCGCTCGACGCTTTCGGGATCCCGATGCGCCAGCATGTGGTGCGCGGCGGGCTCTGCTATGAGCCGTTTTCGGGTTCGGGATCGCAAATCATGGCGGGCGAAGCCAATGGCCGCCGTGTCTTCGCGATGGAGATCAGCCCGGCCTATGTCGATGTCGCCATCGAGCGCTGGCAGACAGACACCGGACGCGAGGCGATCCTCGACGGCGACGGACGGACCTTCGCGCAGGTAAAGGCCGAGCGGCTGGGCGACGGAGCGGGCAGTCCGCCCGAAACAGCCGGCGTCGACGCCGATCCTGAACCCGCGCGAAACCGCAAAACCGCTGCGTGACATGCATGACCTGGCTCTACATCCCTTCGGAGCTGCTTCCGGAGCCGGAGACGCGTGCCTTTTCGGCCTCTCCCTGTGCTCCGGCGCAGGCGGTCTCGACCTCGGCCTCACCATCGCCATCCCCGGATATCGTGCTGTGGGCCATGTCGAACGGGAAACCTTCGCCGCAGCCATTATCGTGGCGCGGATGGAAGATGCGTCCCTGGATCGCGCGCCTGTCTGGGACGACGTTGCCAGCTTCGATGGCAAACCATGGCGCGGCGCGGTGGATATCCTCTCTGCGGGCTATCCGTGCCAGCCGTTCTCGGTCGCGGGCAAGCGCCGGGGCGTGGACGATCCGCGCCACCTCTGGCCTCATGTCGCCCGCATCATCAGCGAAATCGAGCCGCCCTTCGTCTTTCTTGAGAATGTCGCCCATCATCTCCGCCTCGGCTTCCCCGAAGTCGCCGCAGGACTGGCCGGCATGGGCTACAAGCTTGCGGCAGGCCTCTTCCCGGCGGCGGAAGTCGGTGCGCCCCACAAGCGCGAGCGGCTCTTCATCCTCGCCATCCGCGAGTGAGACGAACTGGCCGACCCCGCGCGCCTGCTCCGGGAACCGGTCGAGTGGCGGCAACCGGACGGAACTGCTGCGGCTCTGGCCGACGCCGAGGGCCAGCGCCAACGAGAACCGGCAGACGAAGCCGACGCCGTCGCAGGAAGCGGGCCAGCACGGGATGAATCTCGCGACGACGGCAGCGATGTGGCCGACGCCGCAGATCGACAGCTTCCGCAGCAGGGGTGGCGAGCGGAAGGACGAAAAGGGTCTGGACCGCATGGCGCGCGACTGGCCGACGCCGATGGCGAACGATGGCTGCAAGCCGAGCGCGGGCAACCGCCGCACGGCAGATCTGACCCATGCAGCAGGGATGTGGATGACGCCGACGGCGCGCGATCACAAGGACGGGGCGACCAGTCTGGCCAACACGCCGGTGAACAGCCTGCTTGGCCGCCAGGTCCTGACGACGCCGATGGCTGGACGCGATACCTCCGACATGCGCCGGACCTTAAACCCGCTGTTCGTCGAGGCGCTGATGGGCTGGCCCACCGGGTGGACCGGCTTCGCCTCTGTGGCAATGGCGTGGTCCCGCTGGTTGCGGCGCATGCGCTCAGAACTCTCGCAGCTGAACTGCTGGCCGATGGATGATCGGGTGCTGGCGTGAAACAGTCGCGCGCCATGTCGTTGGTCGAGTCTCTCGCCAACGTCGGAGTGGGCTACTGGCTTGCCGTCGTCACCCAGCTCCTCGTCTTTCCCATTTTCGGGCTGCACACGACACTCGCCGAGAACCTGACGATTGGCGCGATCTTCACCGTGGTGTCGATTGGCCGATCCTATTGCCTTCGAAGACTATTCGAGGGGCTGCGCGTGTACCGAGAGAGCAGGAAAGCCGCCGAGGCCTGACCTCGACGGCTTTGGGATGTTCGAGTCAGGCGATCCGGTAAACCCGCCCGCGCCCCTCCACCTTCGCGGACGTCACGTCGAGACTGAGCTTCTTCTTCAGCGCCCCGGCAATTGATCCACCCCCATTGAATTGGTCCACCTTGAAGTATGTCTTCTGGCAACGAGGAGGATCCTGTTCATGCCGAGAAAGCGTCATAAACCCGAAGAGATCGTCGCGAAGCTGCGACAGGTCGATGTCCTGGTCTCCCAGGGG
>JADCCH010000027.1 GCA_020252865.1 Methylobacterium sp. | reverse complement strand
TGGGCTACGTGCCGCCCTATTCGGTGGTGGTCTCCGGCTCCATTCCGGGCAAGCCGCTGCCGGGCGAGAACTGGGGCCCCTCGACCTATTGCGCGGTCATCATGAAGACCGTGGACGAGAAGACCCGCTCCAAGACCGGCATCAACGAATTGCTGCGCGACTGAGGCGCAGGAACAGCGGGCGGGCCGTGGCTTTCGTCACGTCCTCGCCACATACTGCCCCCATCTGAGGGTGCATGGCCCGGAAAGGGGCCGGCTCTTCAAAAGCATGAGGCCTGACCGATGTTCGATGCCCGCAAACTTCTCTATGCGCTCGTTTCCGCCGGCAGCCAGGGCGGTGGACAGAAACAGCTTGGCGGCATGCTGGGGCAGGTTGCCAGCATGGCCGGCCAGGTATTGAACCAGGCGACCGGCGGCGTGCGGCAGGGCGCGTCCGAAATCAACCAGCAGACCGGTGCCACGCAGAAGGCAAGTGACTTCCTGCGCCGCACGACCGGGCAGAACCCGGCTGATCTCGTGGCCCGCGCGAAGGATCTTGCCGCGAAGAACCCCGTCGCCACGGGCGTGGCTATCGGCGGACTCGCCGCCGTGCTGCTGGGCACCGGTGCCGGCCGCAAGATTGCCGGCTCGGCCGCGCGAATGGGCGGCATGGCCCTCGTGGGCGGGCTCGCCTACAAGGCGCTCCAGAATTATCAGGCCGGCAAGCCGCTGCTGGACCTCAAGAATGTGGCGCAGGATCTCCAGCAACCGCAGGCGCTTCCCCCGCCCTCGACCGACAACGAGCAGGCCCTGCGCCTGGTTCGCGCCATGGTTGCCGCCGCCTCCTCGGATGGCATCGTGGACGAGACCGAGCGGCATGCGATCGTGGGCAACCTGAAGGCGGCCGGCATCGAGGCCGAGGCTGCCCGTTTCCTCGAGAGCGAATTCGCGAATCCGGCTGATCCGGTGACACTCGCCCAGGGCATCACCAACACGGAGGAGGCCGCGCAGGTCTATGCCGCCGCGCGCCTCGCAATCGACCCGGACACCGCCGACGAGCAGGCCTTCCTGCAAGCGCTGGCAGGCGAATTGCAACTCGATCCAAGCCTCGTCGCGCATATCGACGCTGCGGCGTCCACCGTGAAGGCCTGAACGCGACTTGCCTGACGACACACAGCCCGGACTGCCGAAGGCGCAACGGAAACCCCTCGACTGGGGCTTCATCCTTGTCGCCACCCTCTCCCTCGGCTCGATGATCTGGGTGACGCTGCGCGACGGCATCACCGTGTCGCAGCATATTCTGGCCGAGGATTTCTGGCTGTTCCTGACCATCCTGCCGAAGGTGGCGCTTGGTTGCCTCATCGGCGGGCTCATCCGGCTTATGGTCGCGCGCGAGACGATCGAGAAATACATCGGCGAAGGCTCGGGCGTGAAGGGTCTCGCAATCGCTGCGTTGATTGGCACGCTTTTCCCCGCCGGCCCCTTCACCATCTTCCCGCTGGCTGCCGTGCTGATGGTGAGCGGCGCGGACCGGGGGGCGGCGATCGCCTTCGTCTCGGGCTGGCTGCTGCTCGGCATCAACCGGGCGGTCATCTGGGAAATGCCGTTTTTCGGCACGGATTTCGTGCTGTTCCGCTTCCTCGTTTCACTGCCCATGCCGGTGCTTCTGGGCCTCGCGGCACGCGCCTCGCTGTTCGACCGCTACGTGAACCGCCCCCCGCCCGATGAGGGCAGGGCATGATCGTTTTCGGCTTCACCCTCGCGCTGATAGCGATTGCCACCGGGCTGGCCTTCGCGGCGTGGAGGCGCTCGCCCGCCTTGCTCGCGGATGGATTCACGGATGCCCGGACGCAGTTCATCCACCTGTTGCCGCGCCTCGCGATCGGCGTGTTGGGCTCGGGCTTCCTCGCGCATCTCCTGCCGAAGGAGACGATCCTCGCCTGGTTCGGCCCGAATTCCGGGCTGATGGGCACGGCGCTGGCGAGCCTCGCCGGAGCGCTCACACCCGGTGGGCCTGTCGTGGGCTATGCGATCGGGGCGGCGGCGCTGAAGGCGGGCGCAGATCTTTCGCAGGTCATGGCCTATGTCACGGCATGGTCGCTCTTCACGATCAACCGGATGATCTCGTGGGAAATCCCGTCCATGCCCGTGCGAATCGTGCTGTTGAGGGTATTGGTGTCCCTGCCCTTCCCGTTCCTCGCGGCCTGGGTCACGCTGCTGGTGCGGTGATCATTTCTTCCTTGTTGGCATTGTCTTCGCGCGAACCGGCGACCAATTTGCTTGACGATGCTCACGCCAGCCAGCGCTTGCGGCGCTTGTAGCTCTTCACCTCGCGGAAGGATTTCTTGTCCCCGCCGGAAACGCCGAGGTAGAATTCCTTCACATCCTCGTTCTCGCGCAGGGCCTTGGCGTCGCCATCCATCACGATGCGGCCGGTTTCCATGATGTAGCCATAGGTGGCGTAGCGCAGGGCCATGTTGGTGTTCTGCTCCGCGAGCAGGAAGGACACGCCCTCCTTCGTGTTCAGATCCTTCACGATCTCGAAAATCTCCTCGACGATCTGCGGCGCGAGACCCATCGAGGGCTCATCAAGCAGGATCATCTTGGGACGGCTCATCAGTGCGCGGCCGATGGCGCACATCTGCTGCTCGCCGCCCGACGTGTAGCCCGACATCGATTTCATGCGCTGCCGGAGGCGGGGAAAGTAGTTGTAGACCATTTCCATGTCGCGTTTGATGGCCGCGCGGCCATCCTGCCGCGTGAAGGCTCCCGTGAGGAGGTTCTCCTCGATGGTAAGGTGGCCGAAGCAATGGCGGCCCTCCATGACCTGGATGCAGCCGCGCCGCACGAGATCCGCCGGGCTCATGCGATCCACACGCTCGCCCCCGAACATGATCGAGCCCTTGGTCACATCGCCGCGCTCGGCCTTGAGCAGGTTCGAGATGGCCTTGAGGGTGGTGGTCTTGCCTGCGCCATTGGCGCCCAGAACCGCCACGATGCCGCCGCGCGGCACGGTGAGCGACACGCCCTTCAGCACCAGCACGACGTGATCATAGATCACTTCGATGTTGTTGACCGAAAGGATGGGCTCGACGGTTTCGGCTGATGCGGTCATGGCAGGAGGCTCCGGGGTTTTGACAGACAGGGCCGGAAGTGGGCAGCCGGCGAACCGGCTGCCCCATTGTTTGCGGGTTACGCGGCCTTTTCGCAGGCTTCCGTGCGCTTCGGCCAGCCGGTGTTCTTCGAGACGAAATCCTTCGCCTCAGCCTCGATGAGCGGACGGACGACCTCCTTCATCGGGTCCATCCAGTCCGAGGCCTTCACATATTTCGAGCCGTCCCACTGCGAGATGAACACCTTGTTATGGCCGCTATGATCGTTGCAGGTGATGCGGACAGGGTTGGCGAAGCCTTCCATGCCGATCTCCTTCAGGCGCTGTTCGGTGATGTTGAGCGCCTCGAAGCCGCGACGGACATCCTCACCCACGACCGCCTTCTTGCCGGTGATCCGCTGCGCGGTGCGCACGGCCTCGGCGATCAGCATCGAGTTGTAGACGCCGCGGTTATAGAGGTTCTCGCCTACCTGCTCGCGCTTGGCCTGGCTGAGATTCTTGTCGAAGACATGCTTCAGGATGTCCTGCATCACGGGGTAATTCGCGCCCGTGTTGTGGAAGT
>JADCCH010000269.1 GCA_020252865.1 Methylobacterium sp. | reverse complement strand
TGCTCGCGTCTCGAAACTCGCGCCCGATGTGGATCTCTCGCCCTTCCGCGTTTTCGACCGGCAGGAATGGGCCTCCCTGCGCGCCGATACGCCCCTGACCCTCAGCCTCGAGGAGATCAAGGGCCTGCAATCCATGAATGATCGCCTCAGCCTCGAGGAAGTGGTGGAGATCTATCTGCCGCTCTCGCGCCTGCTCGCGCTCTACACCGCGGCGGCGCAGGGGCTCTACAAGGCGACGCAGCGTTTTCTCAATGCCGGCGATGGCAAGGTTCCTTATGTCATCGGCGTCGCGGGTTCGGTGGCGGTAGGCAAATCCACCACGGCGCGCGTGCTGGAAAAGCTGCTGACGCGCTGGCCCAACACGCCGAAGGTGAGCCTGATCACCACGGATGGCTTCCTCTACCCCAATTCAGAACTGCGCCGCCTCGGACTGATGGAGCGCAAGGGCTTCCCCGAGAGCTATGACAGCATGGCGATCGTGAAATTTCTCGCGCAGATCAAGGCCGGCGAGCGCCATGTGCCCGCGCCGCTCTATTCCCACCTCGTCTATGATGTGCTGCCTGACGAGCAGCAGATGGTGGATCGGCCGGATATCCTGATCTTCGAGGGCCTCAACGTGCTCCAGCCGCCGCGCCTGCCGCGCGATGGCAAGCCGGTGCCTTACGTCTCCGATTTCCTCGATTTCTCGATCTACATCGACGCGGACGAGGAACTCCTGCGCAAATGGTATGTCGATCGGTTCATGGCCTTGCGCGAAACCGCCTTCCGCAAGCCGGAAAGCTTCTTCCACCGCTATGCCTCGATCGGCGAGGCGGAGGCGCTCGCCACCGCGCATAGCCTGTGGGACCGCATCAACCTGCCGAATCTGCGCGAGAACATTTTCCCCACGCGCCCGCGTGCCGATCTTATCCTGCGCAAGGGCGAAAGCCACGCCATCGAGGAAGTGGCGCTGCGGAAACTCTGAGGGTCAGGAGCCCAGGCCTCAAAGCAAACCGTTTTCCTGCGCCAGCACCTTCAGCGACCGTTCCGGGCGCGCGCCGAGCTTCTGGATGACATGGCTCGCGGCCATCGTGCCGAGGCTGCCCGCCTTCTCGTAGCCGAGGCCCGCCGTGTAGCCGAACAGGAAGCCCGCCGCGAAGGCATCACCCGCACCGGTCGCATCCTCCAGCGTCTCGATCGGGCAGGCCGGCACGGAGACGGTGGTCGCGCCCTCGATGATGACAGCGCCCTTCTCCGACCGCGTGACCGCCGCCCGCTTCGCCTGGCCACGCAGGGCGGCCAGCGCGGTGTCGAAATCGGCGGTCTCGTAGAGCGCCTTCAGTTCGTGCTCGTTCGCGAAGACGAGATCCACGGTGCCGCTCACGATGAGCTCGCGGAATTCCGCGCGGTAGCGATCGACGCAGAAGCTGTCGGAGAGCGTCAGCGCCACCTCGCGGCCGGCTTCATGCGCCAGGTCCGCCGCCTTGCGGAAGGCGAGCTTTGCGGCCGGGGGATCCCACAGATAGCCTTCGAGATAGGTGACGGCGGCGGCCTGCACGGTGGCGGGGTCGATATCCGCCTCGGTCAGGTCCTGGCAGGCGCCGAGGAACGTGTTCATCGTCCGCTCGCCATCGGGCGTCACAAGGATGAAGCTGCGCGCCGTGGCCTTGCCGTCGATCGCCGGACGGGTGCCGAAGGCCACGCCGGAGGCCACGATGTCATGCGCGAACAAATCGCCCACCGGATCGGCCTTCACCTTGCCGATGAAGGCCGAGCGCGCGCCAAAAGAGGCCGCGCCGACGCCGGTATTCGCGGCCGAGCCGCCGGAGATGATCGTGGCCGGGCCCATCGCGGCGTAGATGGCTTCCGCGCGATCCTCTTCGATCAGCGTCATCGAGCCCTTCGCCACGCCTTGCCGGTGCAGGAAATCCTCCTCGCAGCGTGCGATCACATCGACGATGGCATTGCCGATGGTGAGGACGTCATAGGTGCGGGACATGGGGATTTTCCGGTTCACGAGGGGTCGCGAGGGGATGGCCGAGCGGAGGCGGGGCGTCAAGCCTTCTCGAACCTGCGCGCCCGGCGCAGACGCACGTAAAGCGCGCCCTCGCCCCCATGGCCAGGCGCTGAGGCCTCGTAACCGAGCACAATGGTGCGCAGGGCAGGGTCAGCCAGCCAATTCGGCACGAGGCGCCGCAAGATGCCACGCTCCTCGCCGCGGGCATCGAGGCCGCCCCCCTTGCCGGTGATGACCAGAATGAGTTTAGCGCCGCGATGATGCATGGCGTAGAGGAATTCGAGCAGTTCGCGATGCGCCTCCGCCTGTCGCAGGCCATGCAGGTCGATCCGTCCGTCGAGCGGCTGCAACCCCCGCGCGACATCGCGCCGGGCACGCCGATCCAGCGGCGCGAGGGGCGGGATGGGGCGTGGCGCGGCCTTTTTTGGAGGCCTGGTGACAGGGCTCGCAGCGGAAGGCAGTGGTGCGGGAACGGCGGGTGGCGGCTCTTCGGGCAATTCGGGCAGCATGCGGCCCGGCAAGGGTTTCGCCTGCCGTGCAACATGGTGCCAGACCTGCACCTCCTCCGAGGATAATCCACGCCGCTTGCGCCGCATTGGGTCACGCCCCCCGCGGCCAGAAGACAACGAAACGCATGGAATCGCGCACGAGACCGGCGCGCTGGCCGGCTTCAGCACCCGATCCCATGAAGAAATCCCCGCGCGCCGGGCCGAGAATCGCCGAACCGGTGTCCTGCGCGATCATCAGGCGATCGAGAGGCCTGCGCGGGCCTTCGGGCGTGAGCGGCGAAACCTCGATCCAGACCGGCAGGCCATAGGGCCAGAGCGTGCGATCGACCGCGAGGCTGCGTCCTGCGGTGAGCGGCACGCCCGCGCCACCGATCGGGCCGCGCGCGGGATCGAGCATCGGTTCGAGAGCGAAGAAGATATAGGAGCGGTTGCGCTCCATCAGCACACGCCCTCGCGCCGGATCGGCCAGCAGCCAGCCCGTCAGCCGCTCCAGAGACATCTCCGAGAGCAGAATCTCGCCCTGCTCCACCAGAAGGCGACCGATGGAGGTGTAGGGATGCCCGTTCCGCCCGGCATAGGTGAGGCGCGCGCGCGTGCCATCCGTGAAGGTCAGGCGCGCGGAGCCCTGCACCTGGGTAATGAAAAGCTCGGTCTCATCCCGAAGCCATGCGATTTCCAGACCTTGACCAGCAAGCGCCCCCGCCCAGATCGCCGCGCGATCCGCATAGATGGAAGGAACGCCCCCGCTCATGCTGGCGGCAGAATAGGTCTGGTCGATGCCAGGGGGGCGGGGTTCATCCTGCGCGAAGGTCACGAGGTCCGCCGGCCGGGCCAGCACGGGCACGGGGAACTCGGCCGTGCGCTCGCGGGAAGCTCCGATTTCGGGTTCGAAATAGGCTGTCAGGAAGCCATCCCCGCTCTTGGGTCGGATTTCGAAGGGTTGAAAATGCGCCTCGAAGAACGTCCGCGCAGCCCGGCTTTCGGTGATCTGCTGGGCAAGAGCCTTGCGACAGATGGCCACGAGCCCTTCCGGCGGCTTCACGCCGGGCCGCTGGGCGGGCGCGCCCCCGGCCAGCGGCTTGCAGGTCTCGAGAAAGGCGCGGAAGGCCGCGCCCGCATCATCCCGCTCCCAACCCGGGAGCTCAGCGAAGGCGAGCGGGCGCAGATTGGCCTGTTCGGCCAGAGGCGGCAGGGCGCTTAGCGGATCGGCCGGCGTGGCGCCACTCATCGCGAGGAGCCCCAGCCCGGCAACGACCAGAGCCTCAGGCCGATTCAGTCGCCACCAGACGCCAGTTCGGATCCCGCGAGGTAACATCGCGCGAGAAGGTCCAGATATCCGTGACATCGGTGACCTTTTCGGGGTTGCCATCGATGATCGCGCCCTGCGCATCCCGCGTGGCGGTGATGAGCTTGGAGAGGAATTTCACCGTCACCTGCGCACTCTTCGCGCGCAGCAGTGCATCCGAGAATTCGGCCTTGTCGATGGAGACGAACTGCGTCTCCACCTTCTCGTTGCGGCTCTCGCGATCCTTGATCGCGCCCTCGAAGCCCTCATAGACCTCTGGCGAAAGCAGGTCCTTCAGGGTGCGGCGGTCGCCCTGCGCGAAGGCCATCACGATCATCTCATAGGCCGCCCGCGCGCCGCCAAGGAAATCGCGCGGGTCAAAGGTGGAATCGCTCTGCATGATCTGGACAAGGCCACCAAAAGCGGGCGAATCCGGGGGAACCACGCCGGCCAGGCGGGCTTCCGGTTCGGCGGCCGGCTGAGGACCCCGCACGGTGGGCAGCGGCACGATATTGTTGTTGCCGGCACCGGGGGCCGGCTGTTCCGCCACCTGCTCGCGGCGAATCATCAAATCCTGAGGCGGTTTCTCGGTGCCCGTGCGTTGGCCCAGAACCGAGCGCAGCTTGTAGATGACGAAGATCGCCAGCCCGAGAAAAACAAGCGTGAGAACGTCGAAATTCTGCATCGAAGAGCACCTGCACAGACACGAACCCCAAGGGCGCGAGCCATTGGTTCTTGCTTCATGCTTCCCATATAGGGTGTTCGATTGTCTGGCGCCATCCCCGATTCGGTCGGCAGGCGCAAGGAAAACGAGGCGAAAGAATCCGGATGGGCCGATTTCCCGACCCGAATGACCGCATTGCGGCCATGGCGCGCGGCTTTCAGGCTTTCGTGCTGCGCCCGGGCCTCTGGTTTCTGCTCTGGATGGCGCTGGAAGGTGCGTTGTTCATGCTGCTGGCCCAGAAATGGGGTCTTGGAAGCGTCATTCTCGCGGCCATCGGCAAGAGCGCACTGGGGCTTTTCGCCCTGGTCTGGCTGACCGGACGATCCCTGCTGAAGGTCTCGGCACCGGGTTTCCGCCTCATGGAACTGGAAAGGCTCGGCAGCGGCATGATGCTCGCGCTGACCCTGATGATGCCGGGTTTCGTGCTTTCGCTTTTCGGGCTGGCGCTGCTGGCGCCGGGGCTGCGCAGCGCGCTCATCCGGCGCGCTGCGCAGCCGGCGCAGAGGGATGACGTGATCGATCTTGAACCCGGAGAATGGCACGAAATCCCCACGCGGGAAGCCCGCTTGCCGCCCGATGCAGCGAACCGGCCTTGAGGCGCGCGGGCCTTGCGTGTAAGCCGGCGCCCGAATATCGGGTGCTTGCAAGGCCCCGGCGGGCCAAATACCCGCCTGACACACGAGGACAGGATCAGAACCATGGCTGAAGGAAATGGCGGCATGCCGCAGCTCGATGCGCTTGCGCAATATGTGAAGGATCTGTCCTTCGAGAACCCGAATGCACCGCGCTCGCTGCAACCGAAGCAGGTTCCGCCGGCCATCAATGTCCAGGTGAACGTGAACGCAAAGGACCTGGGAGATGGCGAATTCGAGGTCGATCTCTCTCTCGAGGGTTCGGCGGGCGAGGCGGAAGACCTGATTTTCCGTTTCGAGCTCCTGTATTCCGGCATTTTCCGGCTCGTGAACATTCCCGCCGAGCACATGCACCAGGTGGTGATGATCGAGTGCCCGCGCCTGCTCTTCCCGTTCGCGCGCTGCATCGTGGGCAATGCTGTTCGCGACGGCGGGTTCCCGCCTT
>JADCCH010000268.1 GCA_020252865.1 Methylobacterium sp. | reverse complement strand
GATGACACGACCTTCTATTTTCTCTGCCTCGGGTTGACCTTGCTGGTGTTCTTCCTGAAAGCGCGCATCGTCGGCTCGCGCTTCGGCCGCGTGCTGGAGGGCATCCGCCAGAACGAGCGGCGCATGCAGATCTTCGGCCTCTCGCCTTATGCCTACAAGCTCGTGGCCTTCACGATTTCCGGCATGGGCGCGGGGCTCGCGGGCGCGCTGATGGCGAATTATCTGCGCTTCGTGAGCCCGGACATGCTGCACTGGACCAAATCCGGCGAGCTGATGATCATGGTGATCCTCGGCGGCGTGGGAACCTTGTTTGGCCCCCTTTTCGGTGCGGGCGCGCTGGTGCTGCTGGAAACGCTGCTCGCGGGCTGGACCGAGCATTGGCAGATCGTTCTCGGGCCGATCCTGCTCGGCATCGTGCTGTTCCGCAGCGATGCCCGCGCATTCCTCGCCAAGGTGTTCGGGAGGGGCGCATGAGCACCCTCGAAATCCGCGGACTCGTGAAGCGTTTCGGCGGCGTGCTCGCGACCGACCATGTCGATCTGGCGCTCGAACCCGGCGAAATCCACGCGCTGATCGGACCCAACGGCGCAGGCAAGACCACGCTGATCGGCCAGATCATGGGCGAAATCCGCCCGGACGAGGGCCATGTCTTCCTGGACGGCCGGGAGGTGACGAATCTCAGGCCACGCGAGCGGGTGAGACTTGGGCTCTCGCGCAGCTTCCAGATCGTCGAATTGCTGCCCGAATTCACGCTCGCCGAAAACCTTGCGCTGGCGATCCAGACCCGCGACGGCCATTCCTTCCGATTCTGGGGCCGCGCCTCGGCGGATCAGGCAATTGCGGAGGAAGTCAGCCAACGCCTCGCGGAGGCCGGCCTCGCGCCCCGTGCCAAGATCAGCGTCTCGGCCCTCAGCCATGGCGAGCGGAAAGATCTCGAACTCGCGCTCGCGCTCGCTTCCGGCGCGCCGGTGCTGCTGCTCGACGAGCCGATGGCGGGTCTCGGCCCTTCGGAGAGTCATCGGATGGTGGAGCGGCTGGCGAAGCTCCGTGGCCAGAAGACCATCCTCCTCGTGGAGCACGACATGGATGCCGTGTTTGCGCTCGCCGACCGCATCTCCGTGCTGGTCTATGGCCGCGTCATCGCCTCGGGCAACGCGGAGGAAATCCGCGCGAACCCGGAGGTCCGCCGCGCCTATCTCGGCGAGGAGGCGGCGTGATGCTGGAGATCGCGGGCCTCGAGGCGGGCTATGGCCCCAACCCCGTTTTGTTCGGGGTGGACCTCGCGATCGGCGAGGGCGAATTCGGCACGCTTCTCGGCCGCAACGGCATGGGCAAGACCACGACCATCCGCGCGCTGATGGGCCTGATCACGCCGCGCGGAGGCAGCATCCATTTCCGCGGCGAGGCGATTACCGGCCTGCCGCCGGAAAAGATCGCGCGTCTCGGCATCGGCCTGGTGCCGGAGGGGCGGATGGTCTTCCCCACGCTCACCGTGCGCGAGAACCTGGTCGCCACCTCGGCCAATCGCCTCGGCCTCAAGCCCGAATGGACGCTTGAACGCATCCACGCGCTCTTTCCGCGTCTGAAGGAGCGCGAGAACCAGTTCGCACGCACGCTCTCGGGCGGCGAGCAGCAGATGCTCGCGATCGGCCGCGCGCTGATGACCAATCCGCGCCTGCTCATCCTCGACGAGGCGACCGAAGGGCTGGCCCCCGTCATCCGCGACGAGATCTGGGCCTGCCTCGCAGGGCTCAAGCGCGAGGGGCTCTCCATTCTCGTGATCGACAAGAACCTTGCGACCCTGAAAAGGCTCGCCGATCGTCACGTCGTGATCGAGAAGGGGCGCACGCTCTGGCGCGGCGATGCCGAGGCTCTGGCGCGCGAGGAGGCGCGGGTGCACACAGCCATCGGGCTATGATGAACAGAGCGGCGGTGCTTCCGGTAACACGCTGGAACATGGACAGAATTTAAACTTCGATCAACGGATTGTGATGGCCGGATCGCTTTCGCACTGTCCAAGTCTTGAGTTTCCCTTTACATTGCGTTGACAGGGACGAGCGCAGCCATGGCAGAGGGGGATGCCATGGCGCGGGTTTTTTTGCGTTCATTGGTCTTGCTCTGAAGGGGGCTAGAGGTTCTTCATGCGCGTTGCAACGCAAATCGCCGCCATTGTCGTCATCGGCGGCGGCATCGCCCTTGGATTCATGTTCCGGACCGGTCTGCTTGGTCAGTTGGTCAGCGCTCCCCCCGCGCAGCAGGCGGCCGGTGGCAGTCCTTCCGCCGGCGGTCCGGGCGGTGGACCGGCGGCCGGCCCGGCTGGCGGTCGCGGCGGGCAGGGCGCGCCTGTGGTCGAAGTGGTGACACTAACAACCGGCCCGATCATCGAGATGAGCGAAGCCGTCGGCACGACTCGCGCCTATGAGAGCGTGACGATCGCCTCGAAGGTTTCCGGCATCGTCGAGAAGATCATCTTCACCGAAGGCCAGGACGTGAAGGCCGGCGACGTGCTGGTCGAACTCGATGTGGCCGAACGCAAGGCCGAACTCGAAGCCGCCCGCGCCGCGATCCAGACCGCCCGCGCCCAGCGCGAGGAGGTGAACCAGAAATTCGAGCGGGCCCAGCAACTGCGACGCGCCGGTGCCGGCACGGAAGCCCTTGTGGCCGATCTCACTCTCCAGCTTCGCACCGTGGAAACCACAGTCGCTGCCGCCGAGGCGCGCGAGCGGGCCGCTGCCGCCCGGCTGGAGGATTACACGGTCCGCGCGCCGTTCGATGGGCGCGTCGGCCTGCGTCAGGTCAGCCTCGGCGCTTTTGTCGATACGAAGATCGCCATCACCACACTCGATGATGTGGGGCGCATCCGCCTTGATTTCTCGGTCCCCGAGCCGTTGCTCTCCCGCGTGCGGATCGGTGCGCAGATCAACGCCCAGTCGGTCGCCTTCCAGGGCCGTATCTTCCAGGGCACCGTCGCGGCTGTCGATACGCGCATCGATCCGGTGACGCGCTCGGTGAAGCTCATGGCGGTGATCGAGAATTCCGATCTTGCGCTCAAGCCCGGCATGTTCATGACCGTCGCGCTCGAAGTGGCGCGGCGCGACAACGCCGTGATCGCGCCGGAAGAAGCCATCGTCGCCGAAGGGCCGCGGCAGGTCGCCTATGTCGTCAAGGATAACAAGGTGGAACGCCGCATGGTGATGATCGGCCAGCGCAGCTTCGGCAAGGTGGAGATCATCGAAGGCCTCAAGGCGGGCGAAACCATCGTGGCACGCGGCATCCAGCGCGTACGCAACGGTCTCGCCGTGCAGCCGCGCCCGCTTTCCGGGCCACCGGCTGCGGGCGCCGCGCCGAATGCGGCTCGCGTGCCTTCAGCGGGCTAGAGCGAAATTCAATCTGACCGAATGAGATCGGATGCTATATCTCTCTGTTCTATCGCATTTTCTTCACGCGAACCGGAGTCCACTTCGCTTGAAAATGCTCTAAACGGCGGTTCCCGGCAGGGCCGGTCAGGATTGAGGAGAGGCGGGAATGCAGATTTCCGACGTGACCATCCAGCGTCCGGTCTTCGCGGCCGTGATTTCGATGCTTCTCTGTGTCGCCGGCGTGGCGGGGCTGGTCTCGCTGCCGGTGCGCGAGTATCCGCAGACCGACCCTCCCATCGTTTCCATTTCCACGGCCTATCGCGGTGCCTCGAACGAGGTGATCGAGAGCCGCGTCACCGAAGTGCTGGAGCGTGCGGTGGCGGGCATCGAGGGCATCACCGAGATCTCCTCCTTCAGCCAGAACGACCGCTGGAACAT
>JADCCH010000267.1 GCA_020252865.1 Methylobacterium sp. | reverse complement strand
GAGACGATGCCGCAGCTCGATTGCTATCTCGTCTTCCCGGAATCGCTGAAGGGCGTCGCGCGCGTGCAGGTCTTCCGCGATTTCCTGGTCAGCAAGGCGCAACGCTGGGTGTATTGAGGGGGCTCCTGAAGATGCCAAAAATATCGAGGATCATCTTGGTCGGTGCTGCATTGGCATTTGGAACGTTTCATGTGCAGGCTGCGGGCTGCAAATTGCAGCACTTCTACGTCTTGTGCACGGGCTGCACCATCACGCTGGACTGGAAAATTAAACGCTTCGACAAAAGTGATACCAAGCGGTGGTGCCGCTTCTCTTTTGGAGGAAGCACAAACTATCGCCGCGGATTTACCGTCGTCGACAAGTTTTCATTGGGTGAATTGCGCACCGGCTATGACAATGTTCGCATATCCGGCCTGAAGACAGGAAAAGACCGGGTCACCGTTCAGCTCAACGCCATAAACAATCGCGGCGAACCCTACGTATCGACCATCCACTTCAATGTCGAAGTCGTCGAAGGCGAGTTCTGATCACGCCCAGAGGCGCTCCTTCTCCAGCCCCTTGTAGAGATCAGCCACGTATGCGCCGTAGCCGTTGAAGAGCTGCGTGGGGATGCGCCGCCCCTCGCCCAGCACTTCCTCGGTCGCCTGGCTCCAGCGGGGATGCGCGACCTCCGGGTTCACATTGGCCCAGAAGCCGTATTCGGCGGCCTGCAGCACTTCCCAGAAGCTCTTCGGGCGCTCTTGCGTGAAGGAGATGCGCTTGATCGACTTGATGGATTTGAAGCCGTATTTCCACGGCAGGGCGAGGCGGATCGGCGCTCCATATTGCTTGGGCAGCGGCTTGCCGTAGATGCCCGTGACGAGGAAGGCGAGTTCGTTCGCGGCTTCCGCGATGGTCAGCCCCTCGACATAGGGCCACGGATACCAGATCCGCCGCTGGCCCGGTGCGATGCGCGGATCAACAAAGGTTTCGATGCGGATGTATTTCGCGCTGCCCAAAGGCTTCGCGCGGTCGAGGAAGGCCTTCATGGGAAAGCCCGACCACGGCACGGTCATGCCCCAGGCCTCGACACAACGTAAGCGATAGATGCGCTCCTCGCGCGGCATGGCCGTGATGAGATCGTCGATGCCGATCTCGAAGGGCTGCTCGACAAGACCATCGACCTTGATCGTCCAGGGCCGGGTCTTCAGCGCCTGCGCCTCCTCCCAGATGTTCTTGGTGGTGCCGAACTCATAGAAATTGTTGTAGCGCGAGGTGATGCGCTCGGGCGTGAGTTCGCGCTCCACGGTATAGGCCGCGTTGCGCGCATAGGGGTGGAGATTGTCGGTCGGCGCAGGATCGTTCGCCATCGCGGCGCGCCCGCCCGCCAGCAGCAGACCGGCTGCGCCAACGCCCTTGATGAGCGAGCGGCGGTTCATCGCGATCGCCTCGGGCGTAACCAGATGTTCCGGGATTTCCCAGCCGCGGCGACGGATGATGTGCATTCGGGAGCTCCTGCGCTGCGAACCAATATCGGGAGGTTAGGGTGCCTCCCTGCATCGAACAAATCAAATCAGCGTGGGAGCGCCGTCATCCGCCCGAAGGCTCAGGTCACCATCTCGTCGCGCAGCATGCGGCGCAGCACCTTGCCCACCGGCGTCTTCGGCAGCGATTCGCGGAAATGGATCACCTTCGGCACCTTGTAGGCCGTCATGTTCTCGCGGGCATAGGCGCGCACGGCATCGGCCGTCAGTTCGGGATCGCGCCTGACGATATAGGCCGCGACCGCCTCGCCCGACTGGGCATCCGCCACGCCGATGACCGCCACCTCGATCACGCCGGGATGGGAGGCGAGCACATCCTCGACCTCGTTCGGGTAGACGTTGAAGCCCGAGACGAGAATCATGTCCTTCAGGCGGTCGACGATCTTGAAGAGCCCGTCCGGCTGCAGCACGCCCACATCGCCCGAACGGAAGAAGCCATCGGGCGTCATCACCTGCGCGGTCTCATCCGGCCGGTTCCAGTATCCGGCCATCACCTGCGGCCCGCGAATGCAGATCTCGCCCGGTTCCCCCATCGGCACGCGGTTGCCCTCGGCATCGCGGAGGTCGAAATCGGTGGATGGCACCGGATAACCGATGCCGCCAGTGAAATCCTGGATATCCGGGCGGTTGATGGAGGCGACCGGCGCGGTTTCCGAAAGGCCGTAGCCCTCGACGATGGCACAGCCCGTGAGCGCCTTCCATTTCCGCGCCACGGCCTGCTGGGTGGCCATGCCGCCGGCCACGGAAAAGCGCAGCTTCGAGAAGTCGACATCCTTGATATCCGGATGGTTCGCCAACGCGTTATAGAGCGTGTTCACGCCCGACATCAGCGTGAAACGCGTGCCCTTGAGGATCTTGATGAAACCGGGAATGTCGCGTGGATTGGCGATCAGCAGGCAGGCCGCGCCCATCTTCATCATGAGGAGGCAGCAGCAGGTGAGCGCGAAGATGTGATAGAGCGGCAGCGCCGTGACCATCACGTTGTTCGGTTCGGTGCGGATGGCCCAGCCGAGGAAGGCATCGGATTGCGTGACATTCGCCGACACGTTCCGTTGCGTCAGCGTCGCGCCCTTCGCCACGCCCGTGGTGCCGCCGGTATATTGCAGGAAGGCCACGTCATCGGGGGTCACCGTCACCGGGCGCAGGCCGGCGCGGGTGCCCATGGCGATCACCTCCATGAAGGGAACCGCCTGCGGGATGGACCAGGCCGGCACCACCTTCTTCACATGTTTCGCCACGAAGGAAACAATCGCGCCCTTGAAGCCGAGAAGATCACCCGCGCGGGCCACGATCACCTTCCTCACGCGCGTCTGAGGCAGGACCTCCTGCACGACATGCGCGAAATTCTCGAGCACGATGATGGCTTCCGCGCCGGAATCATTGAGCTGATGTGCGAGTTCGCGCGCGGTGTAGAGCGGGTTCACGTTTACCACCGTCAGACCCGCCATCAGCACGCCGAACAGGCTCGCCGGATAGGCCATGACATTCGGCAGCATGATGGCGACGCGGTCGCCCTTCCCGAGCCCCTGCGCCTGCAGCCAGCCGCCCACGGCGCGCGCCTTCTGCTCGATTTCGGAATAGGTCAGCGCCTTGCCGAAGGAGATGAAGGCGGGCTTGGCCGCGAACTGCCGGAAGCTTTCCTGCAGCAGGGCATTCAGTGTCGGCAGCTTTGCCACGTCGATCTCGGTTGGCACAGCATCCGGATAATGAGCCAGCCAAGGGCGCGCAATCGCATTCATTCCAATCCTCCCCGAACCACCGCTCCGGACGATG
>JADCCH010000266.1 GCA_020252865.1 Methylobacterium sp. | reverse complement strand
TCATGGGCTTCGGTATCTTCGTCATGAAGAAGATGATCAACTTCGAGATCTGAGGAGAAGCACATGGCCTCGATCATCGAACGCCTGACCGATGTCTCCTTCCTGGCCTCCATCGCCACGGCCATCGCCGTGGCCGCCACGGTGATCGCCATCGGCCTGCCAATTCTCGAGCGCAACGAGATCAAGAGGAAGATGAAATCCGTCGCGCTGGAGCGCGACCGAATTCGCGCGCGCGAGGGCGAGCGCCTGCAACAGAGCGGGCGAGGAGGCGCAAAGCCAACCCTGCGCTCCACCCCCGGTGAATTTGCCAAGCGCATCGTGGACCGCTTCAGCCTGCGCTCCTGGCTCTCGACGGAAGTCGCAGCCGAGCGCCTGATGCGCGCGGGCTTCCGTGGTCCCAAGGCTGAAACGACCTTCCTTGTCGCCCGCCTCTTCGCGCCGCTCGGCACGCTCGCCTTCGCATCGTTCTACATGCTGATCAACAAGGGCTTCGGCCTGCCTTTCGGAGCGCAGGCGATGATCGTGCTGGCCGCGCTCTATTTCGGCGTCAAGCTGCCGGAACTCTATCTCTCGAACATCACGTCGAAGCGTCAGGCCTCGATGCGCAAGGCCTTCCCGGATTCGCTCGACCTGCTGCTGATCTGCGTCGAATCGGGCATGTCGATCGAGATGGCTTTCCGGAAGGTCGCGAGCGAGATCGGCTCGGCCTCCGTGCCGATGGCCGAGGAACTGGCGCTGACGAATGCCGAGCTGTCCTACCTGCCGGATCGCCGCATGGCCTATGAGAACCTCGCCAAGCGCACCAATCTCGATTCGGTGAAGTCGGTCACTACCGTGCTGATCCAGGCCGAACGCTATGGCACGCCCCTTGGCCATGCCCTGCGTGTTCTTGCGCAGGAGAGCCGCGACCAGCGCATGATCGCGGCCGAGAAGAAGGCCGCCGGGCTGCCGCCGAAGCTCACGGTGCCGATGATCGTGTTCTTCATGCCGGCACTCTTCATCGTCATTCTCACCCCGGCGCTGATCCAGATCTTCAAGTGGAAGTGAATGTCGGGTCTTGTAATTTGTGTCATTTTCTCAAAATTAGTGACATTGGAGCATTTTCCGACCCGACGGATGCCGGTTGATCGAATAAAATGCGATAAATAACAAAAGCATGGAGCGGTCGATCTCAATCATTCAGATCGAATTTCGCTCTCGTAAATGGGCCACGTCATCCCCCCGGCACGAGGGAGCGAGCGCTCAACTTCCCTGATAGCCGAACTGGCGGGGGAGCCAGAGCACGGTTTCGGGGAACACGATCATCACCAGAAGAGTGGCGATGAGCACGATCAGCCACGGCCACATCGATTCGATGATCGTCTTCAGCGGAATTCCCGTGATGGCATTCAGCACGAAGAGCACCACGCCATAGGGCGGCGTGATGAGCCCGATCATGCAGTTCACAACCGCGACGATTCCGAAATGCACGAGATCGATGCCGAGCGCCTTCACCGTGGGGATGAAGACCGGGAGAATGACGAGGATGATCGTCGCGGCATCGAGGAAACAGCCGAGCACCAGGAACAGCACGTTCAGCATCAGGAGGAACATGAGCGGGGAAATCTCCACGCCCTTCATCAGCGCCGAAACCTGCGCCGGGATGTTCTCGCTTGCGACGATGTAGTTGAAGATCAGCGCTGAGCCGATGATAAGGCCGACCGAAGCGCTGGAACGCACGCTGTCATGCATCACCGCGCGCACTGTCGCGAAATTGAGCGCGCGGTAGAAGACGGCCGCCACCAGGAAGGCATAGGCCGCAGCGATTGCCGCCGCCTCGGTGGGGGTGGTGGCACCGCCATAGATTCCGCCCAGCAGGATGATCGGCATCAGCAGCGCCGGGAAGGCCCGGAAGGTGATCCGGGGAATTTCCCGCAAGGGCACGGGCTCTTCGAGCGGCACGTTCAGCCGATGCGCCATGTAGGAATTCAGCCCCATCATCACGGCGGTCATCATCAGGCCGGGGATGACGCCGCCAAGGAAGAGGTAGCCGATCGAGGCATCGGACACGATGGAATAGAGCACCATCGGAATCGACGGCGGGATGATCGGGCCGATCACCGAAGTCGCCGCGGTGATCGCAGCCGCATAGCCCAGGGGGTAGCGGTTGTCCTTGATCATCATGGCGATCTGCATCTTGCCGGTGCCGACAATATCGGCGACCGCCGAGCCGGACATGCCCGCAAAGATGAGGCTCAGCACTACATTCACGTGTCCGAGGCCGCCGCGCAGGCGACCTACCAGCGCAAGGCAGAAGGCGGTAAGGCGATCCGAGATCGAGCCGGCATTCATGAAGTTCGCGGCCACGATGAAAAGCGGGATCGCGAGGATCACGAAGCTGTCATAGAGGCCCTGGATGATCTGCTCCGCGGCAAGACCCAGATCCTGCCCCTTCACCGCAAGATAGACGATCGCCGAAATGATCATCGCATAGGGGATCGGCGCACCGATCGTCGAAAGCAAGACCAGGACGGAAAGGCAGCTGAGAAGCGGGAAGCTCATTGGACGTGATACCCGTCCTGCGCCTCGCGGCCATCGAGCAGATTGGGATCTGCCCCGCGCAGGAGCAGGTAAGCGCGCCAGAAATAGCGGAGGACCATCGCGATCGCGAAGAGGCCGTAGATCGAGAACACGATATCAAGGCGGATGCCCAGAACCGCACTGCGCTTGATCTGGTAGAAATCGATATAGCTCCAGGTCGCGGGCAGGGCCGCGAGGAAGCCGCCACCGATCGCCACGGCCGAGACGATCGCGAAAACCCGACGCGTGCGGGCCCGGACGGAATCATAGAGGATGTCGAACCGGACATGATCCTTCTCGGTCAGCACGAAGGCGCCGCCCCAGAAAACCAGCCAGAGCCAGAGCGTGAGACACGCCTCGAGGGTCCAGGATACCGGCGCGTTGAAGATGTAGCGCGCCACGATCTGGACGAGGAAGACCACGAAAACCCCACCCAGCATGAGGGCCGCAATGTCCAGCGCGACCGTTCGGGCGAATTTCACCAGACGGGACATCCTGCCTCCCCCAAGAAAGGCGGTTGGCCGGCCGGAGCCGGCCTCCCGTTATCACTTCACGGCGTTGATCTTGTCGATCATGCCTGGCGACCAATCCTTGGCGAATTTGGAGGCGAGGTAATCGGCCTGCACCTTCTTGCGGAAGGCCTCGAGATCCGGGGTGTAGACCTTGAGACCCCGCTCCTTGAAGAAGCTCTCGAGTTCAGCCTCGAGCGCGAGCTGCTTCCGGCGGCCGCTTTCGGCGGCATCATCCGCCGCCTTCTGCACGATCGCCTGCTGGGCCGGGGTGAAGCGGTCCCACACCTTCTTCGACAGCGCGATGTAGTTCTGGTCCACGAGATGGCTCGTGAGCACGATCTGCTTCGTCACCTCGAAGAACTTGGAATCGCGCACGGTCGGCAGCGGGTTGTCCTGCCCATCCACCGCACCGCTCTGCAGGGCCGTGTAGATTTCGGTGAAGGCCACCGGAACCGGGTTTGCGCCCAGCGCCTGGCCAAGGAAGAGCCAGGCTTCCGTATTCGGCATGCGCAGCTTGATGCCGGCCATGTCGGCCGGGGTCTTGATCTCCTTGTCGGTGCGCAGGTTCACCTGGCGACGACCGAGATACATGACCGAGAGAAGCTTCACGCCGAGACGATCCTCGGTGGTCTTCTTGAGGTCATTCATCAGGGGATCGGCGAAAACCTTCTTCTGGTGCTCGGCATCGCGCAGCAGGTAGCCGGCGGTGAAGATCGACCAGGCGGGGATCAGCGTCGCCAGTTCCTGCGGCGAGGTGATCGACATTTCAAGGTTGCCACGGGCAATCGCCTCAAGCTCGGTGCCCTGCTTGAAGAGCGTGGCGTTCCAGTGCGGCTGAAGCGTGGCGAAATCCTTCACGGCCGGGCCGAAGATTTCGGTCATCGCCACGGCGCGCTGGTCCGTCGGTGTCATGGGTGCCGAAAGGCGCAGGGTCACGCCTTGCGCCAGTGCAGGCGTCATGCCGGCACCGAAGGCGGCACCGGCCGCGCCGGCCAGCGCGGCATTGCGCAACAGGGTGCGGCGATCGAGTTTCATCGTCATGCGTTCCTCCCGGTTCGAATTCCCGACGGCCGCTCTCGCCGGCGGCTCGCCCTTATCCTGACAGCCCGGCCTTGAAGCGCAAGGCCTGCCTTGGGATGATCAGAATTGTACGATGTGGTTAGTTTGTCAAATGCCCATTGTCATTCTGCGACGGAACGGCGCGAAACCGCATCGGGCCGGCGGGCCAGATCCGGCAGGAGCGCGATTCCATGCCCGGGCCTGGTGAAATCGACTGTCACTTTCCCGTCCTTGACGATCGGCAACCCGGTCGCGAGTTCGTTGTACCAGCCCGTGTAGAAGGCGCGCACGCTTTCCTGGATGAGCGCGTTGCGGGCATGAAGCGAGAAATGGCAGGAGGCCGCATAGACCACCGGGCCAGTGCAATCATGCGGGGCCACGGGCGTATGCCAAGCCTCGGCCATGCCGGCGATCTTCCTCGCCTCCGAAACACCGCCGCACCATGAGAGATCGAGCATCACCACGCCGGCCGCACCGGTCTCGAGATATTCGCGGAAGGCGTGGGTGTAGGATAGCGTCTCCGAGGCACAAACCCAAGCCTTGGAATGGGCGGCGTATTCGCCAAGGTCGCGGATATTGTCGAGCCGGAAGGGGTCTTCGTGCCAGTATGTGTCGAATTCCGCGAGGCGCTCCGCAAGCTTCTTCGCCATCGGCAAGGACCAGAGCGAGTGGAATTCCACCATGATGTCCATCCGGTCGCCCACGGCATTGCGGATAAGGCGGAAGGGTTCCAGCGCGCGGTTCAGCTCCTCTGCGGTGATGTCCCACCCGCCGGTGCGCTCGGCAGCGATGTCGAAGGGCCAGATCTTCATACCGGTGATGCCCTGCTCCAGCAGGGAATGCGCGAGTTCATCCGCCCGGTTCAGGAAGGCGTCGAGATCTTCATAGGGCCCGCCCTGTGCGCCGACATGCCAGTTCGCCACGGATTGGGCGCGCGCATCACGGATGTATCTGTACCCGGCACAGGTGTTGTAGACGCGGATGGAATCGCGGCATCGCCCGCCGAGCATGTCGCAGAGCGGCTTGCCATGCGCCTTCCCGAAAAGATCCCAAAGGGCAATGTCGATCGCGGAATTGCCGCGCGTCTCGGCGCCGGCGGAGCGCCAGCCGAGATAGTAGCCCGCGAGTTCGGCATTGATGCGCTCGATCTGGAGGGGGTCCTTGCCGAGGATCTTCGGCGCGACCGTCTCATGCAGATAGGCCTCGACGGCCTTGGGGCCGAGAAAGGTCTCGCCGAGGCCGACCAGCCCCTCATCGGTGTGCAGCAGCACGAAGATGATGTTGCCGAATTCCTCGATGCGCAGAGTTTCGAGCGCGGTGATCTTCATGAAGTCAATCCGAAAGCGGGCGGGAGAAATGGCGGAAGGCATCCGCCGAGGGTTCGCTGGAGGCACCGGGCTGTTGCGGCTTGAGGAAATGCCCGTCCTTCACGTCAGCGGGTTCGAGGAAGGCATTCTTGATCCAGGGGATATATTCGAGCACCGGGATCGCCTCGTGCCAGTAGGCGAGGTGGACATGCACCTGGCTCATCTCGCCGGCATGGGGCGCCACCGGCAGGCGATGCGCGAGAGCGAGATCGGCGACCTGAACGGTTTCCGTGATGCCCGCGAGGCGCGTCACATCCGGCTGCACCCAATGCAGGGCTCCGGCCTGCACGAAAGCGCGGAAGGCATCGAGCGTGTAGAGCTGCTCACCCAAGGCCACGGGAATGGAAGTGGCTCGCGCAAGTTCGGCATGGGAACCAATATCATCATACCAGAGCGGCTCCTCGAACCAGAAGATGTCGAGCGGCTCGGCCTTGGCGCAGAAACGCTTGCAGATGGGCAGATCCCATTTGCCGTTGCCGTCGATGGCCAGCGTGATGTTCGGGCCGATGGCCGCGCGGATCGCTTCGAGCCTGGCGACATCCACCATCGGATCGGCATGGCCGACCTTCACCTTGATGCGGCGGAAGCCATCGACCTCGATGGCACGCTTCGCACCATCGATGATCGCAGGGACGCTCAGTGACAGCCAGCCGATATCGGTGTTGTAGGCTTCAAGTCGGGACTTGGTCGCCCCGCCGAGCAGGTGCCAGAGCGGCACACCTGCCTTCTTGGCCTTGAGATCCCAGAGCGAGACATCCACCGCCGCCAGCGCGAGATGCGTGATTCCCGCGCGCCCCACCCATTGCAGAGGCGGGTGGCGCAGCAGTTTCAGCCAGAGGCGGGAGATTTCGCTTGCATCCTCGCCGATGAGCAGCGGCGCATAGCAATCGCGGATGCAGGATGTGATGAGCCGATCGGACGGCAGATGGGCGTGGGTGCCGGCATAGCCGTAGCCCGAGATACCATCCTCGGTCTCGATGCGACAGCCGACCACGCCCCAATGGCTGACCTGATGGGTCGAATCACAGATCGAGCCCCCGGTCACCGGAATGTGCAGGATGAACGGTTCGACGGAACGAATGCGCATGGAAGGCCTCCCCCTCGGAATGGAAGTTCCGCGCCGTTGAAGCGCGGAACCTCCCTTGCATGAAGAAAGCGAGACTCAGTTGGTGCCGCGGATCTTGGCGAGCGCCGCGTTCATCTTGTCCACCGTCTCGGCGCCGACGACCGGCTTCGAGCGCTCGTAAACCGGCTTGACGGCTTCACGCATGCGCGCCTGCTGCTCCGGCGAGATGAGGTTGATGCGCATGCCCTGCTTCTGCAGGTTGGCGAGCGACTGCTCTCCCAGCGCGCGCGAAACCTTGCGCTGCTCCTTCTGGCCCTCGGCGGCACAATCGAGGAGCGCCTTCTGCTCCTCGCCCGAGAGGCGATCGAACAGCGTCTTCGAATAAAGCACCATGAAGGGCGTATAGGCGTGGCGCGTCACGGAGAGGTAGCGCTGCACCTCGTAGAATTTCGAGGTGTCGATGGTGACAAACGGGTTTTCCTGCCCATCGATCGCCTTGGTTTCCAGCGCCGCGAACACTTCCTGGAAGGCCATGGGGATGGCGTTCGCGCCCACGGTCTTGAAGGTATCGAGGAAGATGTTGTTCTGCATCACGCGAACCTTGAGGCCTGCGAAATCCTCAGGCTTCTCCACCGGCTTCTTCGAGTTGGTGAGGTTGCGGAAGCCGTTCTCCCAATAGGAGAGGTTGATCAGGCCCACGCCCGGCATCTTGTCGGAAATATGCTTGCCGAAATCACCATCAAGAATGCCATCGGCCTCCTTCTCATTGGCGAAGAGGAACGGCAGGTCAAACACGCCGAGATCGGGCAGGATGCCGATCAGCGGCGAGGTCGAGGTCACCACCATTTCCTGCGTGCCCGAGCGCAAGGCCTGCGTCGCCTGCAGGTCGCCGCCGAGCGCGCCGCCCCAGAAGGCCTGCAGCTTCATCTTGCCACCGGACTTGTTGGCCAGACACTCGGTCATCACCTTGATGCCGTTGCCAACCGGATGCTCCGCATTCACGCCGTTCGAGACACGGATGGTCCGCTCGGCGAACTGCGCCTGCGCTCCACCCGTCATCAGGGCGAGCGCCCCGACTGCTGCAAGGAGTGTCTTCTTGATCATGGTCTTCCTCCCTTGAATTCGCGGATCTTTGAGCCCGCGGGTTAGTAGCCCAGCAACATCTGGACAAATTGCACGAAGTCGATGCGCCCCTGCAGGAGCCGGAAGGGCGCCATCACGAGCGGTGGCCAGAGCACCAGCAGGAACAGCACGATGCTCTGCGCGATGAGGAACGGGTTGATCCCGCGGATGACATCCGTCATCGAGACCCTGGCCACGCCGGCCACCACGTTGAGCACGATGCCGACCGGCGGCGTGATCAGCCCGATCGCGTTGTTCATGATGAAGAGCACACCGAAATAGATCGGATCAATACCCGCCTGCTTCACGATCGGCATCAGCACCGGGGTGAGGATCAGCACGGTGGGCGCGAAATCGAGCGCCGTGCCCACCACCAGCACCAGCACCATCAGGATGACGAGCAAGAGCGTCTTGTTGTCGGTGAAGGCCTCGAGGAACTTGCCGATCTCGCCGGGAATGTTTGCCGCCGTGATGAGCCAGGAGGAAATCAGCGCAGCGGCCACCAGGAACATGATGACACTGGTCATCTTCGCGGC
>JADCCH010000265.1 GCA_020252865.1 Methylobacterium sp. | reverse complement strand
TGGCCTTGATCACATTCGCATGGACATCGAATTGCGCCGCCAGTTCGGCCCGCGTCTTCTCGCCCTTCACGGCGGCAAGCGACACTTTCGCCTTGAAAGCCGGGCTGTGGTTCCGGCGCGGTCGTGTCGTCATGGTCTCTCCTGTTCCGGGCATCAGGCCGATCTCAGGCAGAATTTCCACTGATCCCCGATGTCCAGATTTCCCGAGCCAGCTCTGGTGCCGGGGTTGGTCGGGACGCCTGCGGTTCACGATGAGTTCCCAGAAGTGGCCGCCGGTAACGTCGACTTCGATGGGGGCGCAAACATCGCTGCGCTGACAAGAGCGGTGAGGGCCCGGGGCGAGAAGCGGCTCGCCTGCGCCAGCAGCCAGTTCACGCGCCCCACGATGCGCGTCGGGCTCTTGCCGTCGAGCGCGCGGAGACACGCCTGCACGACCGCGTTCACGGGGAGCACCATCTTGAACACGGTCGTCGAGCGAACGCCGGCGCCCATCGCGTCGATGAAGGGCGTCTCGACCGGACCCGGACACACTGCGGCGACGTGCAGCCCGCGCCCGCGGTACTCGGCCCACAAGGCCTCGGTGAACGACAATACGAAGGCCTTCGTGGCCCCGTAGGCCGACATGTATGGCGACGGCTGGAACGCCACCGTTGACGCGACATTGAGGATCGCGCCGCGACGCGCGAGCAGCGACGGTGCGAACAGACGTGTCAGCTCTGTCGGCGCGACGACGTTCACCTGCAGCATCTCGGACAGGTGGGCGGGGTCCTCGTTCTCGAACGGCCCGTAGAAGCCAAAGCCCGCGTTGTTCACCAGGGTGTCCACCGGCAAGCCGCGCCTCTCGACCTCGTCGAACAACGTCTTCGCCGCGCCAGCCCTCGCGAGGTCCGCCGGCACTACGGTCGCCCGGCCGCCAGCGCTCCCGATACGCGCCGCGAGGGCCGTCAGCCGATCCACCGAGCGCGCCACAAGCACCATGTGCGTGCCCTGCGCCGCCATCGCCAACGCCAATGCCTCGCCGATACCGGACGAGGCACCGGTCACGATCGCAACCTTCCTTGTGCTGTGTTCCTTCATACCCTGCCTCCCACCAATCCTTTGAGCGCCGCGACCACCGCTTCGGGTGCCTCCAGCGGCGCCAGGTGTCCGCACGACGGGACGACCTCGAGCGTCGCGTTCGGCGCGAGCATCGCGAATGGGCGCATGCGCTCGACCGGGTAGAGCCGGTCCTCGGCGCCCATCAGGATCGTGGTCGGCACCGTGAGGCGCGGCAGCACCTCGCTCAATCCCGCAAACCGGGTCAGCACGGTACGCACAGTCACCGCGGCCGCGGCCTTGTCGAAGCTCGTGAACGCGGACACGAAGCCGCGGAGCCGCTCGGGATGGGCCTTCCGCGACGCGGGAGAGAACATGGAGCTTGCAACGCCGTTGCCCCAGAACTCGGTCGCGCCGAACCATCGTGTGCCCCACACCTCGAACGCGTGGCCGCCGAGGCTTGGGCCGAGCGGCGAGTTCATCATCAGCACGCCGCGCACACGATCCGGCACCTTCACGCCGAGGTGTGCGGCGATCTGGCCGCCCCAGGAGCAGCCGGCGATGAAGGCCTGTTCGAGGCCGAGCGCATCGAGCAGGTCGACCACGACGTCGGCATAGGCGTCGGGCTGAACCTCGCTGCGAGGCGCATCGCTCCGACCGAAGCCGGGGCCGTCGATGCGGATCGTGCGCCACCCTTCGCCGAGAAGGGGCACCAGGGGCGCGTACAAGCGGTGGTCGCTGAACAGCGATGGCCATAGCACGACCGGCATGCCCGCACCTTCATCGGCGATCGCAAGGGAGCCGACGCGGGTCGAGACTCGGCGGAGGTGGGAAGGTGTCGTCATGTTTAGACCTCAGTTGCTGATGCTCGGGGCCGAGCGGACCCAATCGGAAGAGGTGACCTGCTGAAGAAGAAAGCGAGCGGCAGATACGGCGGTGATCGACAGGCCGATGCCTCGGCCATCCTTGCTGGTCCGCAGCGGCCTCTCCGGGCCCGCGACGATGTTCGGCAAGCGAACCGAGACCCACTCGACGGAGCTCGCGCGGAGCGCGGCCTCCATGCGGTCCTTGTCCTCGATGATGGGCAGGAGCCAACGGACGAAGAGCGGGAGCACGATGCGGTTCGCGAACCACGTCCCGCTGCTGCCGGCCCCGACGTTCGACATGCACACGATGCGCGGTACGCCGTGCTTCGCCATCGCGGCGAGGACGACCTTCACCGAGTCCGAGACGAGCGTGGTTGGTCGGCCGTCGCCTTTGCCGCCGATGCCGAGGCAGTGGATGACGGCATCGGTGCGGCGGAGGCAGCGTTCGACATCCTCCGACACGGTGGGGCTGCCGCCCAGAACGGTGAGCCGCGAATGACTCAGCGACACGCGGCTCGGTTCACGAACCAGCGCCGTCACCTCGTGGCCTTGCTCAAGCGCCTGTGAGAGTACGAGTCCACCCGTGAGGCCGGTCGCGCCGAAGATGGCGAGCTTCATCGTGTCCCCTCCGTCGCGCAGCCCCTGGCGCCCGGCGAAATCGAACAGCCGCCGCGCGGTGCCTCGCTCCTGCCGCCATACGGAGAAACAATGTTTCTAACTAAACACATTGTTACCGTCTCCGCCAAAAAAAGTATGTCGCGCGTTGAGAGGACCACTGCCGCATCGCCGGCGCCCTCAGTAACTGAGGCCGATGCGCAGCACCAACGCCTCGCGTGCTGCCAGGGTCAAGCACGACTCGTCCCACTTGGGGCTCGCCATTGCGTAGGTGCGGTTGCTCGAGACGCCGTAGCCCTCCGACGGAATGCCCACGAAATTTCTGTCGAGCCGGACGTTGCCGTTTTCGTCATGCACCACCGCCTCCACGCAGGCGCCGGGCACCCGACCTTCGAACACGCACGCGGCCTGGGCGCCATCGATCCGGGCGCGCACGGTGCGCACGCCCTCGCCGTCCGGGAAGCTGGCCGCGTCGGTGAACAGCCGGCAGTTCAGTGTGCCCTTGGCGTTGCGAAAGGAGGCCACCTCCACCCGCAGTTTGGCGGCACCCTCGTCACGAGCCTGCACCGGCGCGGCCATCCATGCCGGAGGTCGTGCGGCAACGCAAAGCACCGCCAGGATTCGGTCGCGGTAATTCATGGTGTTTTCTCTAACGCGGTTGCAGCGCGAGGCT
>JADCCH010000264.1 GCA_020252865.1 Methylobacterium sp. | reverse complement strand
TCCGCGTCTTCGAGCCGATCGTCAGCTTCAATGCGGCCGCGCATGCGCAGTCGCTCTCCTATTTCATCTATTCCGATCTCGGCGGAGAGACGCGGCTGCTCTCCTCGGCGGCGGCGACCTCGGTGCTGACGATTGCCGGCGTGCTGGTTCTGTTGTCCCCCGTGCTGGTGCGCACCTGGCGCCAGTTCGGCAAGGCGTGAGGGGCAGGCCATGGCTGCGGTTGCCCGGAAACGCCCCGTGACCCTGAACCTGGTGCTCGGCGGGTTCCTGATCCTCTGGCTCGTGATCGCCATCTTCCCCTTTGCCTGGACGCTCTGGGGCAGCTTCAAGGTCGAGGGTGATTTCTTCTCGAAAGCGAGCTGGCAGAACGCGTTGTTCGGCCCGCTGACGCGGCTGGAGCATGCCAGCGCCTTTACCGGTGCGGGCTATCACGGGGCCTGGGTGCAGGAGGAATTCTGGCGCGCGGCGCTGAATTCATGCATCGTCGTGGTTTGCGTGGTGGTGATCTCTCTCACCTTCGGCACGCTGGGCGGTTATGCGCTCAGCCGCTCGACCTATCGCTACGCCTTCTGGCTGCTGCTGCTGGCGCTGGTCTTCCGGGCGATGCCGCCGCTGACGCTGGTTTCGGGCTATCTGCTGCCCTTCTACCAGTGGAACCTCTGGGGCCACCTGCCCACCGCGATCATCGTGCTGGTGGCGATCAACCAGCCCTTCACGTTGTGGATGCTCACGGCCTTCTTCCGCAACATCCCGAAAGATCTGGATGAAAGCGCCCGGGTTGATGGCTGCACGCCCTTCCAGGCGTTCCGCCACGTGATCATCCCGGTGATGTGGCCGGGGGTGATCACGACCGGGCTGTTCTCGTTCCTGCTCGCCTACAACGATTTCGTCGTCACCTCGATGCTGCTCTCCAAGCAGAACCAGACGATGATCCCCAAGATCGCGAGTTTCCTCGGCACCACGCAGACCGAGGGCAACGTGATGTTCGCGGTCGCGGCGGTGGTGTCGGTGACGGCGCCGCTCTTCCTGCTGGTGATGTTCTTCCAGCGCCAGATCGTCTCCGGTCTCACGGCCGGCGCGGTGAAGGGGTAAGCCATGGCTGATATCCGGCTCGTCAACCTGTCGAAGCGCTGGGGTGCGGTCACGGGCGTCAGGAGCCTCAACCTCAAGATCGCGGATGGCGAGTTCCTCGTGCTGCTCGGCCCCTCGGGCTGCGGCAAGACCACGACCATGCGCATGATCGCGGGGTTGGAGGATGTCACCGAAGGCGAGATCCGCATCGGCGACCGCCTCGTGAACCATCTCGACCCGAAGGATCGGGACATCGCCATGGTGTTCCAGGCCTACGGGCTCTACCCGACCATGACGGTCTACGAGAATATCCGCTTCCCCCTGAAGGTGCGGAAGATTCCCGAAGCTGAACACCATGACCGCGTGCTGCGCGCGGCTAGAACCGTGGAACTCACCGAACTGCTCGACCGCAAGCCGGCGGCTCTTTCGGGCGGCCAGCGCCAGCGCGTGGCGCTCGCGCGCGCCATCGTGCGCAAGCCGAAGGTGTTTCTCATGGATGAGCCGCTCTCGAACCTCGATGCGAAGCTCCGCGTCTCCACCCGCGCGCAGATCAAGAACCTGCACCACGAACTCAAGACCACCACCATCTACGTGACGCACGACCAGATCGAGGCGATGACGCTCGCGGATCGGGTGGTGGTGATGAACAAGGGCGAGGTGCAGCAGGTCGGCACGCCGCTCGAGATCTACGACCGGCCCGCGAACACTTTCGTCGCCTCCTTCATCGGCAACCCGGCGATGAACCTCATCGCCGGCACCATGCAGGGCGGAACCTTCTCCGCGCCGGGCATCACGGTGACGGGCCTGCTCGCGCTGGATGGACCGGTGATGCTGGGTTTCCGCGCCGAGGACGCGCAGGTGGCAGCGTCAGGCGAGATCACGGCACCGGTCTATTCGATGGAATTGCTGGGCGATTCCTCCATGGTCACGCTGCAACTCGGAGGAGGGGCCTTCGCGGCCATCAAGACGCCGAAGGATTTCCAGGCGGGGATCGGCGCAACGCTGTCGGCCCGCGTGCCCGCCGGCCTTTGCCATCTCTTCGATGCCGGCACCGGCCAGCGGATCGGGGGGCAGCCATGACCGAGGCGGAAGCCCATCTTGCCCGTTCGCGCCAGACGCTTGCCGTGATCCAGCGGATGGAAGCGGCCCTGGGCGCGAATTCCAACCGCATGGACGAACATTTCCATGCCGATTTCACCTGGCGCGGCAATGCCGGCTGCGGGGTGAAGCAGGGGCTCGCGGCCTTCCGGCGGAACTGGCAATTGCCCCTGCGCGCGGCCTTCACGGACCGGATCTACCGAACCGAGAAATTCCTCGCCGATGGCGATTGGGCCTCCTGTTTCGGGCAGATCGAGGCCACGCATTCCGGCGCCTTCATGGGCATTGCGCCCACGGGCAGGCGCGTCACCATTCCCTACATGGATTTCTGGCGGGTCGAGGACGGCCGCATTGCCGATAATCCGGTTTTCGTGGATTTCGCCGCCGTGCTGGCACAGCTCGGCCGCGACGTCTTCGCCGGCGAGGGCTGGGAGGCCTTCGATCGCGGCGAGAAAATTCCGCCGGCCCCGCCGGAAACACCCCGCTGAGGACAGGCACCCCAGGAGCGATTGATGGCGATCATTTCCCTGAAATCCGGCAAGCCGGCAGACCAGCGCGCCGAGGACGATGCCAAGGTCCGCGCAAGCGTCGAGGCCATCCTGAAGGATATCGAAACACGCGGCGACGCTGCCGTGCGCGAACTCGCGCTGAAATTCGATCGCCATGCGCCGCCGGCCTTCCGGCTCTCGGCATCCGAGATCGAGGCGGCAATGGCCAGGGTCGCCCCGCGCGACATGCATGATATCCGCTTCGCGCAGGCGCAGATCCGGCGTTTCGCCGAGGCCCAGCGCGCGAGCATGCAGGATATCGAGGTGGAAACCTTGCCGGGCGTCATCCTCGGGCATCGGCACATTCCGGTTCAGTCGGTCGGCTGCTACGTGCCGGGCGGCAAGTTCCCGATGGTCGCCTCCGCGCATATGTCGGTGCTCACGGCTTCCGTGGCGGGTGTGCCGCGCATCATCGCCTCGGCGCCGCCCGTGAATGGCGAGCCGCATCCGGCGATCGTCGCGGCGATGCAT
>JADCCH010000263.1 GCA_020252865.1 Methylobacterium sp. | reverse complement strand
CGCCTCGGCGTGAGTCCGGAGATCAACGCGATCTCGACCCTGCTCATCGCCGGCGTCGCGGCGCTCGTCGTCACGGCCTCGCTGATCCTGAAGCGCGAAAAGCTCATCGCGGGTTAGAGCATTTTCCGATCAGATCGATACCGGTTGATCGAAGAAAATACGATCAATAACAGAAACATGGAGCGGTCGACCTGGTTCATTCAGATCGAATTTCGCTCCAGGGGCCTGCCCCTTATCGGTTGCGCCCGCCACCTGCGAGGAAATCGGCATAGGCCAGCCGAATACCCTCGTCGAGAGAGGTTTTCGCGTGCCAGCCGATTTCGGCGAGCTTCGAGACATCCATCAGCTTGCGCGGGGTGCCGTCCGGTTTCGAGCGATCATGGTCGAGCGCGCCTTCGAAACCCACGACCTTGGCGATGAGGCCCGCGAGTTCCGCGATGGTCACATCCGTGCCGGTGCCGACATTGAGATGCCCCTCGCCGGAATAATGTTCGGTCGCGAAGAGGGTGCCCTCCGCGAGATCATTCACGAACAGGAACTCCCGGCGTGGCGTGCCGCTGCCCCAGAGCGTGACGGATTTCGCGCCCGCCGCCTTCGCTTCATGGAAGCGGCGGATGAGCGCCGGCAGCACATGGCTGTTCTCGGGGTGGTAATTGTCGCCGGGACCATAGAGGTTCGAGGGCATCAGCGAGATCATGTCCGCGCCGAATTGCCGGCGATAGCTCTGCGCCAGCTTGATCGCGGCGATCTTTGCAATCGCATACCACTCGTTGGTGGGTTCGAGGCTGCCGGTGAGCAGGCTTTCCTCGCGGATGGGCTGCTCCGCGAGTTTCGGATAGATGCAGGAGGAGCCGAGATTGACGAGTTTCTCCATGCCATGGCGATGCGCAGCCTCGATGACATTCGCGGCGATCATCACGTTCCTGTAGAGAAAATCACGCGGAAAGCTGTTGTTCGCCAGAATGCCACCGACATGGGCCGCCGCGAGCAGAACAACCTGCGGGCGGTTTGCTGCGAACCAGCGTTCGGTCTCAGCCTGATTTTCGAGGTCGAGTTCGGCGCGGCTCGCGACAATCGGCTCGATGCCGCGTGCCTTCAGCGCGCGCACCAGCGCCTGCCCCACCATGCCGCGATGGCCCGCGACGAAGACGCTTTTTCCAGCCAGCGGGAACAGCGCCTCAGGCATCGCGATCCTGCCGGTTATGCTCGCGCAGCACGGTGTCGAGATCGGACCGCATCATGTCCTTCACAAGCTCAGGGAAGGTGGTCGTGTGCTTCCAGCCGAGCACATGACGGGCCTTCGAGGGATCGCCCAGCAGGAGATCCACCTCGGTGGGGCGGAAATAGCGCGGGTCGATCTGCACGCGCACCGCGCCGGTTTTCGCATCCCGGCCGATCTCGGTCACGCCCTCGCCCTCCCAGGCGATCGTGACGCCGGTTTCCGCGAAGGCGCGTTCCACGAATTCGCGCACGGTGTGCGTCTCGCCCGTCGCGAGAACGAAATCGTCGCCCTGCGGCTGCTGGAGGATGCGCCACATGCCCTCGACATAATCCCGCGCATGGCCCCAGTCGCGCTTTGCATCAAGGTTGCCGAGATAGAGCACCTCCTGCAGGCCGTGATGGATGGAGGCCGCGGCCCGCGTGATCTTGCGCGTCACGAAGGTTTCCCCGCGCAACGGGCTCTCGTGGTTGAAGAGAATGCCATTCGAGGCGTGTATGCCGTAGGCCTCGCGGTAATTCACGGTGATCCAGTAGGCATAGAGCTTCGCAGCCGCGTAAGGGCTGCGCGGATGGAACGGCGTCTTCTCGCTCTGTGGCACCTCCTGGGCCTTGCCATAGAGTTCCGAAGTCGAGGCCTGATAGAAGCGCGTCCTGCCCTCAAGCTTCAGGATGCGAATGGCTTCGAGCAGGCGGAGCGTGCCGATGGCATCGGCATTGGCGGTGTATTCGGCGGTTTCGAAGCTCACCTGCACATGGGATTGTGCCGCGAGATTATAGATCTCGTCGGGCTGCGTTTCCTGCACGATGCGGATGAGGTTCGTCGCATCGGTCATGTCGCCGTAATGCAGCTTCAGGCGAACGTCGCGCTCATGCGGATCCTGATAGAGATGATCGATCCGCGCGGTGTTGAAGGACGAGGAACGACGCTTCACACCATGCACGCGGTAGCCCTTGCCAAGCAGCAATTCAGCGAGATAAGCGCCGTCCTGGCCCGTAATGCCGGTGATGAGTGCCGTTTTGGTCATGCCGTCCGATCGCCTGTCTTGCCAAGTGCAAAGCGACTGCTCGATACCGGTTCCGGCTTGAAAAGGCCATAGCCGAGCGCCCCGGTTCCATCGCCGATCGGACCGGTCTCAAACCGAGAAGCGCGATGCGGCGCGAAACTCGACGCCGGCGGCAGCGCCGAAGCGAGGTGATGACCTCAAGGCGGGGTCTCGGGAATTCCGGACCGGAGTTTACGGCCATGAAAGTGGGCGTATCCCGATGCCGTGTCGAGCAAGGGGAACCGTGGCCGCCCCCGCCTGCAGGCCCTTTATCCCCGCTCGCTGCGCCGGGCTTACACTGGCTTCCGTCCTGGTGCCGCAAAGGGCACGATTTTCTGGAGAGGAGCCCCTGATGAGCCTCACGCCCCGCCTTCAACTGCCCTATCTCGCTGCCGGCCAGTCGCAGAAGCACGTGACGTTGAACGAGGCGCTGCGATCGCTCGATGCCCTATGTCAGCTCGTGCTGAAATCGACGGCGACCGCCACTCCGCCTCCTACCCCGACGGAGGGTGATTGCTATGCGGTGCCCGTGGGGGCCGGTGGCGCATGGACCTCGAAGACGGGGCAGATTGCCGGCTGGTTCGATGGCGGCTGGCAGTTCTTCACGCCGCGCGAGGGCTGGCTTGCCTGGGTCGACGCAGTGGATGCCGTGCAGATCTTCGAAGGGGGCACATGGCGTTCGGCGGTGAACGAACTGCAGAACATGACCCGGCTCGGAATCGGCACGATGGCGGATGCCACAACCCGTTTCGCCGTGAACTCGGCGGTGAGCCGTTTCGACCAGGAGGGTGGCAATCACCGGATGGTCGTCAACAAGACGGCACTGGCCAATACCGCGAGCCTCGTGTTCCAGACCGGTTATTCGGGCCGCGCGGAATTCGGCCTTACGGGCAGCGATGCCTTTCAGGTGAAGGTGAGCGCGGATGGCACGGCCTGGCATGATGCCATGAGCGTTTCACCGACGCAGGTGACCATCCAGAGCGTGACGAGCGGAAACCTCCGGCTGATGACCAATGGAACGGGAAGCCTGCGTTTGGGCACGGGCGGAACCGAGCGTGTGGCGCTCGACAGCGCGGGGCATTTTGTGCCTTTGGCTGACAATGTTTCCCGGCTTGGGGGCGCGGGCGCCCGGTTCCTGGCGGTCTGGTCGGCAACCGGCACCATCCAGACCTCGGATGCGCGCGAGAAAATCGTGGAATCTCCCTTGGGCAAGGCCTCTGCCCTCGCCCTGCTCGACGCGGTCGAACCCGTGCTGTTCCGCTGGAAGCAGGATCCGGAGGGCGATCCACGGCTTCAGGCCGGTTTTCTTGCGCAGGACATCAAGGCCGCGCTCGTTGGCACCGATCTCGATTTCGGCGTCTGGGGCCTCGAGGATTCCGCTGATCCCGAGAGCCGCCAATGGCTCCGGCCGGACCAGCTGATCCCCGTGCTTTGGGCCGCATTGAAGGAGACGCGCAACGAATTGCGCATGGTCATGGAGCAGCTTGCAATCGCGCGCGACGCTTGACAGGTCATCGCGACAGACAAACTCCATGCCGCCCGATGCCTCTGCTGCGGCAGCCTGCGAACAGGCCATGACCCGGCAGGGCGTTCGAGCGGAAGGCCATCGCCAGATGTCGGGGGAAAAGCGCGGCTTTCCGAACCTGGCTCAGGCCGTGCCCGCGCGACTGTAGATATCCGCAAGCCGCACGATGTCATCCTCGCCGAGATAGCTGCCCGTCTGCACCTCGATGATCTCCGCATCGATCAGGCCCGGGTTCTCGAGCCGATGCACGACCCCACACGGGATATAGGCGGACTGGTTCTCGATGAGATCCTCGACCGCATCGCCGATCGTGACGCGCGCCGTGCCGCGCACGACGACCCAGTGCTCGGAGCGATGGAAATGCTTCTGCAGCGAAAGCTTGCCGCCGGGATAGACGATGATGCGCTTCACCTGCGAGCGATCCTGCAGGACGAGTGTCTGATACCAGCCCCAGGGCCGGAAGACGCGGGCATGGTGGGAGGCTTCCGGCCGGCCATCATGCTTCAGCCGCTCGACCAGCTGCTTCACCTGCCCGACCTTGTGACGATCGGCCACCAGAACCGCGTCGCGCGTGGCGACGACCACGAGATCCTTCACGCCGAGGGTCGCGACAAGCTGATCCTCGGTCGAAACATAGCTGCCCTCAGTCCCCAGCATCAGCACCGCCCCCTGCCCTGCATTGCCGGCGCTGTCCTTGTCGGACACCTCCCAGAGCGCGTTCCAATCCCCGATATCGGACCAGCCGAAATCTCCGGCAACGACATGGGCATGGCGGGTCTTTTCCATCACCGCGAAATCGAAGGCGATCTTGCGCGCCTTGGCGAAGTTCACCTCGTCGAGGGTGGGAACCTCGAGATCGATGCTGGCCTGCGCCAAAGCCGCCTCGACATGGCTCACGCATTCGGGCTGGCTGTCACGGTATTCGCCGATCACGGTGGACGGAGCGAAAAGGAAGTTGCCCGAATTCCATAGATAACCCGAGGCGACATATTCCAGCGCGCGCCGGGCATCCGGCTTCTCGACAAAACGCCGCACGGCGCGGACGCCGGCGCCGCTCTCCTCGCCGGGATCGATATAGCCATAGCCGGTGGCGGGCGAGGTCGGCAGGATGCCGAAGGTGATGATGCCGCCGGCAGCAGCCACGGGCCGACCGGCAACCACCGCCTGCTGGAAGGCCCCGGGCTTCAGCACGAGGTGATCTGCCGCCAGCATCAGGGCCAGCGCATCGGGGGTTTGGCGATGAAGGTAGAGCGCCGCAGCCAGCACGGCCGGGCCCGAATCACGGGCCATCGGCTCGAGCAGGATATCCGCCGCGATGCCGATTTCCGCCAATTGGCGCTCCACCATGAAGCGATGCGCCTTGTTCGTGATGACGAGCGGCTTTCCAAAAACAGCCGGATCCTTCACGCGCAGCAATGTTTCCTGAAAGGTCGAATGCCTGCCGATGATCGGCGCGAACTGCTTCGGAAAAGCCTCGCGCGAGAGCGGCCAGAGCCGCGTGCCAGAGCCGCCGCAGAGAATGACGGGACGGATCACAGGCGGCTTCGACATGGCGATGACCCGTCAGATCGTCTGGTTGTAGGCGCCAACCTCGGGATGCTCGCGCAGGATCGCATCCATCGCCTTGAACATCTCGCGCATCCGGGCTTCGGAGATCGGGCTCTCGATCACCACCACGAGTTCCGGCTTGTTGGACGAGGCACGGATGAGGCCCCAGGTGCCGTCATCGACCGTCACGCGCGCGCCATTCACGGTGACCACATCACGAATCGCATGGCCCGCGATGGAAGCGCCGGCCTTCTGCATCGCCTCGATGCGCGCCACGACCTTCTCGACGATGCCATATTTCACCTCGTCCTCGCAATGCGGCGCCATGGTGGGCGTGGCCCAGGTCTTCGGCAGCGCGCGATAGAGATCGGCCATCGACTTGCCGGGGTTGCGATCGAGCATGTCGAGCACGGCGATGGCCGTGACGAGCCCGTCATCATAGCCACGCCCCACCGGCGGGTTGAAGAAGAAATGGCCGCTCTTCTCAAAACCCGCGAGCGCACCGAGTTCGGCCACGCGCTTCTTGATGTAGGAATGGCCGGTCTTCCAGTAATCGGTCTTCGCGCCAAGGCGCAGAAGTTCCGGATCGGTCGCGAAAAGGCCGGTGGATTTCACATCCGCCACGAAGAGCGCATTGGGGTTCAGGGCCGCGAGATCGCGCGCGAGCATCACGCCGATCTTGTCCGCGAAGATTTCGTTCCCCTCGTTATCCACCACGCCGCAGCGATCGCCATCGCCATCGAAGCCGAGTGCCACATCCGCGCCATGCTCCTTCACGGCGTGCGCCATGGCATGGAGCATCTCCATGTCCTCGGGGTTCGGGTTGTAGCGCGGAAAGGTGTGGTCGAGTTCGCAATCGAGACGGATCACCTCGCAGCCCAGTGCTTCGAGCACCTGCGGCGCGAAGGCGCCAGCCGTGCCGTTGCCGCAGGCGCAGATCACCTTGAGTTTCCGCTTCAGCTTCGGGCGATCCGCCAGTTCCCTGAAATAATGGTTCTGGAAGAAATTCTCGACGAAGGAATAGCTGCCCTGCCCGAAGCGATACTCGGCGTTGAGCACGATCTCCTTGATGCGGTTGATCTCGGCGGGGCCGAAGGTCACCGGCCGGTTCGAGCCCATCTTGACGCCGGTCCAGCCATTGTCGTTATGCGAGGCGGTGACCATCGCCACGGCCGGCACATCGAGCGCGAATTGCGCGAAATAGGCCATGGGCGACATGGCGAGGCCGATATCCACCACCTCGCAGCCCGAGCCCATGAGCCCGGCGACCAGCGCCAGCTTGATGGCGTTCGAATAGCTCCTGAAATCATGGCCCACCACCACGCGCTGCCTCACGCCGGTTTCGGCCAGATAAGTGCCGATGCCGAGGCCGAGAGCCTGCACGCCCATGAGGTTCAACTCGGGCGCCTTGCCCGAAGCGGGGTGCCCGAACCACCAGCGCGCATCATATTCGCGAAAGCCGGTGGGCTTGACGAGCGGGTTGAGTTCGAAGGCGGCCGTATTGGGCTTCAGGTCCGCAACAGCTTTCGGAAAAGACGTCATGGGGCGCTCGCTTCGCGTGAGGTCCGGTCCCCATACCGCTGACGGCCGGGAAAAACCAGATCAAGAACAGCCTTCAGGGGATTGAGGAAAGGCGGAAGAGGCTCGGTCAACCTGCCAAAGACTTCAGAATCATGCGAAAATCCTTGCCAAGCTCCGGATTTGCCAGCGCATAGGCCACATTCGCCGCCAGAAAGCCGAGCTTCGAGCCGGTATCATAGACCTGGCCATCGAAGCGCACGGCATGGAAGGGCTCGCTTCTTGCAAGCGTCAGCATGGAATCCGTCAGCTGGATCTCCCCGCCCGCCCCGCGCTCCTGCCTGGACAGAAGCCCGAAGATCGTGGGCTGGAGAATGTAGCGGCCGGAAATCGCGAGGTTCGACGGGGCCGTTCCCCTGGCCGGCTTCTCGACCATGCGGGCGATCTTCGCGACCTTTTCGGCCGACCCCGCCACATCGACGATGCCGTATTGATGCGTTTCTTCATCCGCGACCGGATAGACACCGATGAGATTTCCGCCGGTCTGGCCATAAGCTTCGATCATGTCGCCGAGAAAGGCCGTCTCGCCGAGATGCAGCATATCCGGGAGAAGCAGCGCGAACGGCTCATTGCCGATGATGTCGCGCGCGCACCACACCGCATGCCCGAGGCCAAGCGGCGCCTGCTGGCGGGTGAAGCTCGTCGCGCCCGCGCCCGGCGTATCGGCCTCGAGAGCTGCCAGTTCCTTCACCTTGCCGCGGCTCTTCAACGTGTCTTCCAGTTCGTACTGACGGTCGAAATGATCCTCGATGACGTTCTTGTTGCGCCCGGTCACGAACACCACGTGCTCGATGCCCGCCTTGCGCGCTTCATCCACCACGTGCTGGATCACCGGGCGATCCACGACCGTGAGCATTTCCTTCGGCATGGCTTTCGTCGCCGGCAGGAAACGCGTGCCGAGACCCGCCACCGGAATCACCGCTTTACGAATTGGCTTCATTCGACACCTGTTTTCAACGGCATGCCTGTCAGGCCGCTGCTTTGCCCCACTTCTCGAGCCCCGCCACTTAATGCTCAATGAACCGCGACGATTTAAGATATTCATACAGCGCAAGAGGGTAAACGCGGGAGTCTGCATGACGGTTCTGGTGACGGGGGGCGCGGGCTATATCGGCTCGCACATGGTGCTCGCCCTGCGTGATCGCGGCGAGAAGGTCGTCGTGATCGACAACCTCTCCTCCGGCTTTCCCTGGGCGCTGCCGCCGGATGTCCCCTTGCGCGTTGGTGATGTGGGTGACCACGCCTTTACCCGCGCGGTGATGGACGAGTTCGGCGTGTCCGAGGTCGCGCATTTCGCGGCAAAGATCAAGGTGCCGGGATCGGTCGCCAAGCCGCTTTTCTATTATCACGCGAATACCGCGAAGAGTCGCGCGCTCATCGCGGCCGCCGTGCAGCACGGCGTGAAGCGCTTCATCTTCTCCTCGACCGCGGCGGTTTATGGCGATGTCTCGGGCGATCCGGTCAGCGAAGATCTCGCGCCCGCGCCGGTCTCGCCCTATGGCCGCTCGAAACTCATGACGGAGTGGATGCTGCGCGACATATCGGTCGCGCATGACCTGAAATTCATTGCCCTGCGCTGTTTCAACGTGGCGGGTGCCGATCCGCAGGGGCGCACGGGTCAATCGGCCCCGAATGCCACGCATCTCATCAAGGTCGCGGTGCAGACGGCCCTGGGGAAGCGCCCGCATCTCGACATCTTCGGCACGGATTACCCCACGCGCGACGGTTCCTGCATCCGCGACTTTATCCACGTGACCGATCTCGCGAATGCGCATGTCGATGCGCTCGACCACCTTCGCGGCGCGGGCGTGAGTCTCATCCTCAATTGCGGTTACGGGCGGGGTTTCTCCGTGCTCGAGGTGGTGGATGTGGTCAAGAGGGTGACGGGCGTGGATTTCACCACCCGGCGCGCGCCGCGTCGCCCCGGCGATCCTGCCACCCTCGTCGCCAAGGCCGATCGCATCCGCGCGGAACTCGGCTGGAAGCCGGGGCACGACACACTCGAGGAGATCGTCGCAGCGGCCTTCCGCTGGGAAAAGTCGCTCGCAAGCAGGAACATCTGAGCGGCGCAAGACCGACATTCCGGGCGAAACCGCCTCGGCAGGGACGGGCTCCGGCCAGGCGCGATCGGGCTTCGGCGCCGGTGCCATGGTGCGGCAAGCCCGGCCACGTCAATGCTGCCCGGGCAGGAAGCACCCCGCATGGAGGCGGGAGCCATGCGAGCCGGCCTTCCGCCGCCATGCCGTCGATTTCTTGTGCTTTGTGCCGCATCAAGACAGGGCTTCCGCTGGTGCAGTTAAAGTCCAAAGCCTCGGGGAAGCGCTATGCAGCATCCGGAAGGTCGGGCTATCTGTGGCCCGGAACGGACGAGGTGGAGTGAAGCCGGTGACATGGAAGAAACTGCTCGCCGGCCTGCTGGCTCTCGCAGGCCTCGGTTACGGCGCATCGCTCTGGCTGCGCGGCCCGGTTGTCACGGTGGCAATCGCCCAGCGCGGTGATGTGGCCGAGGTGGTCTACGCGACCGGTGCCGTCGAACCGCTCACCTGGTCCAAGGTGCTGCCGCTCCTGCGCGCCCGCATCGTCGAGCATTGCCGCTGTGAGGGGCAATTCGTGAAGAAGGGCCAGATTCTCGCAAAACTCGACGATACCGCCGCCCAGGCCGAGCTCGCGCAGGTCCAGACCAAGCGCGACTTCGCCGAGAGCGATGTGAGGCGCCTCGCGAACCTCATCGCCACCGGCGCCACCACGCGGCTCACGCTCGAGCGTGCCGAAACCGAACTCCGCCAGTTCGACAACCAGATCGCCGCGCTTCGCGCGCGCCTCACGGATTACCTTCTCGTGGCGCCCAAGGAAGGCATCGTCCTGCGCGCGGATGGACAGGTCGGCGACATTCCCGTGACCACCGACGTGCTCTTCTGGGTGGGCCAGCCAAAACCGCTGCAGGTGATCGCGGATGTCAACGAAGAGGACATCGCAAAGGTCGTGGTCGGGCAGACCGCGCTTCTGCGCAATGATGGCTTCCCGAATGGCACCTTGCGCGCCACGGTTTCCTCCATCACGCCCAAGGGTGATCCCGTGACAAAGACCTTCCGCGCCTACCTTGCCCTGCCGGAGGAGAGCCCGCTGCGGATCGGGATGAGCGTGGAAGCGAACATCATCATCCGCGAGAAGAGGGCCGTGCTGCTGGTGCCCGCCGAGGCCATCCGCAATGCCGGCGGCAAGGCCAGCATCTTCACGGTGGAGAACGGGAAACTGAAGCAGGTGCCGGTGGAGACGGGTATTCGCGGCAGCCGCCTGGTGGAGGTCATATCCGGCCTTGCGGAGGGCAGCGTGGTCGCTTCGCCGGTGAGGGCCGAATTCGGCGATGGCCAATTCGTGCGCGTCGCGCGGTAGGGGGGCACATGGGCCTTGCGATCGACATTGCCATCACGCATATCCGTTCCCGCCTGCGGCAGACATTGGTGGGCGTGCTGGGCGTGGCGACCGGGGTGGCGTTCTCCGTGATGATGGCCTCGCTGATGGAAGGGTCGCAGCGCGATTTCATCGCGCAACTCGTGGATTCCCTTCCCCATATCACGGTGAGCGACGAGCGGCGCACCCCGCCCCGGCAGCCTGCCGCGTTGATCTATGACGACGTGGAAATCTCCAACCTCGCCACGGCAGATCGCCGTCGCGGCATCAAGAACCCGCTCGCGGTGATGGCCGAGATGGAAAGCTGGGCGCCCGCGAAGGTCGCGCCCTCCGTCCGCGTGAACATCCTCGTGCGGCAGGCAGGACGCGATGTCGGCGCGGTGATGCTGGGCATCGATCCGAAGCGTGAGGCGGAGGTATCGAACATCGCGAGCAAGATGGTCGAGGGCAGCCTCGACAACCTGCTCAAGGCCTCGAACGCGATTCTGCTGGGTGCACGCCTTGCGGAAAGGCTGGGCATCCGCGTGGGCAACACGGTCTCCATTTCTTCCTCCGGCGGGAAGACGATGACAGCAACCGCCGTCGGCATTTTCCGCACGGGCGTGGCCCAGGTCGATGACAGCCAGATCTATGCGCTGACCCGCAGCGCGCAGATCCTCGCGGGACAGACCGGCCTCATCAATGAATTGCGCCTGAAGGCCAATGACGCCCTGTCCGCGCGCGAACTCGCGGCGCGCATCGAGGCCGAGACGGGCTACAAGGCCGTCTCCTGGCAGGAGGCGCATGAGGATCTGCTCAACGCCTTCAACATCCGCAATTTCATCATGTACACGGTGGTGGGCGCGATCCTGTTGGTCGCATCCTTCGGCACCTACAACATCATCTCGACCATCACGCATGAAAAGACGCGTGACATCGCGATCCTGAAGTCGCTGGGCCTGCGCGCGGCGCTGGTGCGGCGAATCTTCGTGCTGGAGGCGCTTGTGATCGGCCTGATCGGCCTGCTCGCAGGCTTCCTTCTGGGATTCCTGATGACGAAAGGCCTGGGCGCGGTGGAGTTCAAATCGCCTTTCGGCGATGCCACACGCCTGCCCGTGATCTACTCGCCGCTTCATTATG
>JADCCH010000262.1 GCA_020252865.1 Methylobacterium sp. | reverse complement strand
GGAATTGGTAGACGCGCTAGCTTGAGGTGCTAGTGGGTAACACCGTGGAGGTTCGAGTCCTCTCGACCGCACCATTCCGGTGCAAGCCTTTGGAATGACGGTAATGCCGCGCCCCGTGCGCGGTTTTGTCGTTTCGGGCCTCGCCTCATTGCGCCGCCAGCGATTTTCGCGCCCCGCGGTTGCCTCGCTTTCTGGCCCGGCGTAGACCTAGCCCTGTGAGGTGCCGGCGGATCGTCCTGCGCCTTTCTCCTGACCATTCCGTGCCCGGAGGAGGCTTCGATGACCGATGCCATCGTCGCGCCCACAGCTTTCCTGCGGCCCTGGGGCGAAGATGTGCGCGATGAGGATGGCAATCTGCATCGCGATTTTCTGGAAGCCGTGCGCGAGTGCCTGGGCGCCAGCGATTCGGTGCGCCTCGTCGCGCTCGCCGGTGATCTTCACGAGGCCGATCTCGGGGACCTGATCGAGGCGCTCGACCCCGATGAGCGCCCGCGCCTTGTCGCGCTGATGGGCGAGGACTTCGATTTCGCGGCGCTCACGGAAATCGAGGATACGGTCCGCGAGGACCTGCTCGAGGAAATGCCCAATTCACAGATCGCGGAGGGCGTGCGCGAACTCGATTCGGACGATGCGGTCTACATCCTGGAGGACCTCGCCGAGGAGGACCAGGAGGAAGTTCTCGCGGCCCTTCCGACGCCGGACCGCGCCACTCTCGAGCGCAGCCTCGATTACCCGGAAGAATCGGCCGGGCGCCGAATGCAGTCGGATGTGATTGCCATTCCGCCGTTCTGGACCGTGGGGCAGACGATCGATTTCCTCCGCGAGAGCGAGGAACTGCCGGAGGAATTCTACGAACTCTACGTGGTTGATGCCGGGCTTCATGTTCTCGGCCGTGTGCCGTTGAACCGCATGCTGCGCGCGAAAAGGCCGGTGAAGATCGAGAAGATCATGCTCGAAGCCGAGCATCGCGTCGCCGCGACCGACGACCAGCACGAGGTGGCCGAACTCTTCAAGCGCTATAATCTCGTGGCGATCCCGGTCGAGGATGCCGAGGGCAAGCTCGTGGGCGTGTTGACCTTCGATGACATCGTGGACGTGATCGACGAGGAAGCCGATGCCGAGATCCGCGCGCTCGGTGGCGTGCAGGCGGATGAGGAGTTGGGCGACAGCACGCTTGAAACCGCGCGCCGGCGATTCTCATGGCTCTTCGTGAATCTGGTCACGGCCATTCTTGCATCGGCTGTCATCGGATTCTTCGAGGGTGCGCTGCAGAAGATGGTGGCGCTTGCCGTGCTGATGCCCATTGTTGCGAGCCAGGGCGGCAATGCCGGCACGCAGACCATGACGGTGGCGGTGCGCGCGCTGGCGACGCGTGCGCTGGGCGGGAGTGGTGCGCGACGATTCGTGGCGCGCGAAATTCGCGTCGGGCTGCTCAATGGAGTGGCCTTCGCCCTGGTGATGGGCGCGGTGGCGGCGCTGTGGTTCAGGTCGGTCGATCTCGGCCTTGTCATGGGCATCGCGATCATCGTGAACCTGATCGCGGCGGCCCTGGCGGGCGTGCTCGTGCCGCTCGCGCTGGACAGGGCCGGGATCGATCCGGCGGTGGCTTCCGGCCCCTTCGTCACGACCGTCACGGATATGGTCGGCTTCTTCGCCTTCCTCGGCGTGGCGACCCTGTGGTTCGGGCTGTCCTGAGATTAGGGGCTTGTTAACGCCAATTCGCATTGAAGCTGCCGGAAAGCCAATCCTGAAGAAGCATTTAACGTTTTCCGACGCATTGCTGCCATTCCGGTCGGAATGTTTTCAAGCCTTGTTTCGAGACAAGAGGTTCGCTTCGTGTCCCGCCTATCTCCCCCTCCCGCGCCCTGGCGCGCGGCCGTTCTCGGCGTCGTCGCGCTGTTAATGACCGCCTGCTCCGCAAGCGGAACCGTGGAGCGCGCGCATTATCCGCTCAAGAGCGATGCCAAGCCGCATGAAGGCGTGCGCAAGGCGCAGTCCTTCCCCGTGCACGGCATCGATGTCTCCAAATGGCAGGGCGAGATCGACTGGGCCGAGGTGAAGCGCGCGGGCACGGCCTTCGCCTTCATCAAGGCGACCGAGGGGGGCGACCATCTCGACGAGCGCTTCCACGAGAACTGGCGGCAGGCGAAGGCGCATGGAATTCCGCGCGCGGCCTATCACTTCGTGTTCTGGTGCCGCCCGGCCCATGAGCAGGCCGAATGGTTCATCAGGAACGTGCCGAACGACAAGGACGCCTTGCCGCCGGTGCTCGATGTCGAATGGAACGGCCATTCGCGCACCTGCCCGAAGAAAATCGACCCCGATCTCGCCCGCAGGAAGATCGCTACGATGCTGAAAGCGATGGAAAGACACACAGGCAAGCGGCCGATCATCTACACGGACATTCCGTTTCACGCCGATGTGCTCGAAGGCCACTTCAAGGACTACACTTACTGGCTGCGGTCTGTGGCCGCCGAGCCGCATGAGCGCTACGAGAATCGTGACTGGCTGTTCTGGCAATACACGACCACGGGCCGCGTGCCGGGCATCAGGGGGCCGGTGGATCGCAATGCCTTCGCTGGCACCCGCGCGGAATGGCAGGCCTATCTGCGGCACCAGCACGTCATCCGATGAGCTTCCCCGGTTGGTGCGGCTGGTGTTTT
>JADCCH010000261.1 GCA_020252865.1 Methylobacterium sp. | reverse complement strand
CCGCGCATGGCGGTCTCTCCGGGGAAAAGCCGATCCTCATGCAGAGCCATGCCGTTTGGTTCCCGACGCCCAAATCCCGCGACAGCCTTCTTGAATCTTCCGCCGGCATGGCCGGCTTGCTGTCTTGGCAATAGCGATATACTAATATATCAGTCTGTCAATCACGGCACGGCGCAACGAGGCTGCGAGGGCGATGGGGGAAGGAACGAGGCATGGTCCGGCGGCGGAACCGCCGAATCTCGCGCTGTCGCGGGGGCGCCGCATCGGCCGGCGTCCGGGCCCGCCGCTGGTTGCGCGCCCGGCCCGCGCCAGCGCGTCGAGCCTTGTCGAGAACGAACTGCGGCAGGCCATCATCGCGATGCGCCTCAAACCTGGCGAGGCGCTGAACGAAAAGGAAATCGCGGCACGGTTCGGGATGAGCCGCACGCCCGTGCGCGAAGCGATGCTGCGCCTGAAGGATGACGAGCTGATCGAGATATTCCCGCAATCCGGCACCTTCGTCGCGCGAATCCCGATCGGGAAAATTCCCGAGGCGGTGGTGATCCGACAGGCGCTGGAGGCGATGGCGGCGGAACAGGCGGCAAGGCGCCGGGACGAGGCCATGTTCCGGCGCCTGCGCGAAATCATCAGCGAACAGGAAAAGGCTGCGCGAGAGGGTGATCCCGGCCGTTTTCACGAGGCGGACGAAGCCTTCCACGCGCTGATTTCGGATGCCGCGGGCTTCCCCGGCATCTGGCGTATGGCGCAGACGGTGAAGGCACAGGTCGATCGCTGCCGTCGTCTGACATTGCCGGTTCCCGGCCGCATGGCACGTGTGATCCTGGAGCACCAGCGCATTCTCGGCGCGATCATGGACGGCGATGAGGCCGGCGCGCGCCAGGCGCTGACCCGGCATCTCGAAACGGTTCTCCCCGATCTCGAGGAGCTTCGCCGCGAGAACCCGGATTACTTCGTCTAGCAGGGTGCCCGCGCCGGTGCCCTCTTCCGGGAGGAAAAATCCTTTCTCGCGGAATATCCCTGACGCGCGAGGGAGTGTGGAGAATTGGCCAATCGGCTCGGGTTCTGCGACCGGCCTTGCGCCCGAGCTTTGGAAAGGGCGGCGTGCATCGAGCGGGGTTCGTCCGCCGCAAGGCTTCGATGACCGATCGCGGATGCCAAACGCGGTCCGGTTCCGGTTCGCCGCAGGCACCGCCCTGTTTCATGCGCCCGCTTTTTCTTCCTGTGCTCCCGCCGCGCCTTCTCGCAATCGGATGGCTGTGCGCCCGTGCCGGCGGGGCGGATCGCCCAACTTGCCGGATGAACACGGCATGGCTCTTTTCGGACGGCGCATCGTTTTCGGCTTGAGCCGGTCAGCCTCGTTGACCTAACTTGATAGCCCGAGAAATGATCCGCGGCACCACGATCGCGGGCGGCGGGAGGACAAATGAACATGGCCGTGCACCTCGCGGGTGTCTCGGTGGCCTATGGTCTGGCAGGGGGCGGACGCTACGAGGCGGTGCAGCCGGTCGATCTGTTGGTGCGCGACGGCGAATTCGTTGCGCTGCTGGGGCCCACGGGCTGCGGGAAATCGACGCTTCTGAACATCGCCGCCGGGCTGATGCCGCCTTCGAGCGGGCATTGCGACATCTTCGGGCAGAAACTCTTGGGGTTGAACGCAAAGGCCGGCTACCTCTTCCAGCAGGATGCGCTGATGCCGTGGAAGACAGCGCAGGATAACGTCTCGATCGGCCTCGAGGTCATGGGAGTGTCGCGAGCCGAAGCGGTGGCGCGCTCAAAGGCCATGCTCGCGAGAGTGGGCCTCGCCACCTTTGGCGATCGCTACCCGCACCAGCTCTCGGGCGGGCAGAAGAAGCGCGTGGCCCTCGCGCAGGTGCTGATCCGTGAGCCGAAAATCCTGCTGATGGACGAGCCCTTCGGCCCGCTCGACGCGCAGACCCGCCTCATCATGAGCGAATTGCTGCTCGATCTCTGGCAGCAGGATCGCAAGGCGGTGATGTTCGTGACCCATGATCTCGATGAAGCCATCGCGCTTTCGGATCGCGTGGTGGTGATGTCGGCGGGGCCGCGATCGCGCTTCATCGGCGAGTTCGAGGTGAACCTGCCGCGCCCGCGCGACATCGCGGAAGTGCGCTCGGAACCCGCCTTCCACAAGCTTCATGCGCAGATCTGGTCGTGCCTGCGCGAGGAAGTGCGCAAGACCTATGGCCTGACCGGAAAGGGCGCCGCCTGATGCCGATTTCCCGCCTCAAATTGCTGTTGATGCAGGCGCTCGTCGCCATCGGCGCGATCGTCTTCTGGCACATCGTCACGAATTACCCCGTGATTTCCGATGTGAAGACGATGAGGTTCTTCTTCTCGACGCCGATCGACGTGTTCACCCGCGTCATCCGGATGTTCGCCGATGGCTCGGTCTACAGGCATCTCTGGATCACGCTGGTCGAGACGATCCTCGCCTTCGTGATCGGCGCGAGCCTTGGCATCATCGTCGGCTTCTGGTTTGCGCGCAAGCCGCTCGTGGCCGCCGTATTCGACCCCTATGTGAAGATGATGAACGCGCTGCCGCGCGTGGTGCTCGCGCCCATTTTCGCGCTGTGGTTCGGCCTCGGCATCTGGTCGAAGGTGTGGCTGGGGGTCACACTGGTTTTCTTCATCGTGTTCTTCAACGTCTATCAGGGCGTGCGCGAGGTGCCGCAGGTGGTGCTCGCCAATGCCCGCATGCTCGGAATGAACGAGCGGCAATTGCTGCGGCATGTCTATTGGCCCGCAGCGCTTGCCTGGGTCTTCTCCTCGCTGCACACTTCCGTGGGCTTTGCGGTGGTGGGCGCGGTGGTTGGTGAGTATCTCGGTTCGGCGGCCGGCCTCGGCTACCTCATCCACCAGGCGGAAGGGGTGTTCGATGTCACGGGGGTGTTCGCGGGCATGGTGATCCTCATGATGTTCGTGATGCTGATCGACGCCGTCGTGACCGTCATCGAAAAACCGCTGCTCGTCTGGAAGCCGGGCGAGACGCGCACCGTCTAGAGCATGCTGTGAAAAAGTGGAATCCGGTTTTTCACAAAAAAAGCATGCGATAATAATAAGATAAGAGCATGATGTGCTTCCGTCTGAACACATCATGCTCTAGAATTCAGAAACATCAAGAAAACCGGAGGAAACCATGGATCGCCGTCAACTCCTTTCACTGGTCGGCGCAGGCGCGAGCCTGCCGCTGCTGAATGTGCTTCCCGCCCGCGCGCAGGGAGCGCCGGAAAAGGCGAGGCTCACGCTCGGCGTGGGCGGCAAGGCGCTGCTCTATTATCTTCCGCTGACGATCGCGGAGCGGCAGGGCCATTTCAAGGATTTCGGCCTTGATGTTGAAATCAACGACTTTGCGGGCGGTGCCCGCTCGCTGCAGGCTCTCGTGGGTGGCTCGGTCGATCTCGTGACCGGCGCCTACGAGCACACCATCCGCATGCAGGCGAAGGGGCAGGATATCCGCTCCACCCTCGAACTCCTGCGCTTCCCGACGATCGTCATCGCGGTGCGCAAGGATCTCGCCGGCAAGGTGAAGAGTGCGGCGGATCTCAAGGGCCTGAAGATCGGCGTCACGGCACCCGGTTCCTCCACGCATATCACGGCCGTGCATGCCATGGTGAAGGCGGGCCTGAAGCCGACCGATGCGAGCTTCATCGGCGTCGGCGCGGGCGCGAGCGGAGTGGCGGCGATGAAGAAGGGCGAGATCGACGCGATCTCCCATCTCGAGCCGGTCATCTCGAAGCTCGAATCCGATGGCGATATCGTCGTGATGATCGATACGCGCACCGAAGCGGGCACCCGTGCGCTGTTCGGCGCGACAAACCCGGCGGCCTGCCTCTATCTGCGGCAGGATTTCATCGAGAAGAACCCGAACACCACGCAGGCCGCAACCAACGCGCTCTACAAGGCTTTGCGCTGGGTGGACAAGGCAAGCCCCGAGCAGATCGCCGATGCGGTGCCCGAACAGTTCCATCTCGGCGACAAGGCGCTCTATATCCGGGCGGTGAAGGCCTCGAAGGATGCCTATTCCAAGACCGGCATCATGCAGCAGGAAGGCATGCTCGCCGTGGCCAACATGCTGAAATCGCTCGATCCCGAACTCGCGAACCTCGAAAGCGGGCTCGTGGCGAAGACCTTCGACCCGCGCTTTGCCGCCAAGGCCGCGACGACGGTGAGCTGATGGCAGCCATCGGCGCCCGGAAGGCTTGACCTTCCGGCCGTTCTTGGCATGGTGGCCCCCCGAGTAGGAGCACGCCATGCCATCCGCCGTCGCCGCCATTCCCGCCGCGCCATCCGGCGAGGCGGAAGCCCATTTTTCGGCCGAATTCACCTTCGAGACCGATTGCTGGGATGTGCATTCGGCTTTCGCCTCGGGTGAGGTCGATTTCGTGCTGCTCGATGTCCGGAGCCCCGCGCTCTACGCGAAGGGGCACGTTCCGGGCGCGATCAACCTGCCGCATGGCAAGATCACCGCTTCCAAGATGGAACAATGGCCGGAAGGCACGCTGTTCGTCACCTATTGCGCCGGGCCGCATTGCAACGGCGCGGCGCGCGGTGCCCTGCGGCTCGCGCGCCTCGGACGCCCCGTGAAGATCATGGCCGGGGGCATCACCGGCTGGCTGGATGAGGGATTTTCCCTCGCGAGCGGAGAGGCCGCCGGCTAGAGCATGCTGTGAAAAAGTGGAATCCGGTTTTTCACAAAAAAGCATTTGATAATAATAAGATAAGAGCATGATGAGCTT
>JADCCH010000260.1 GCA_020252865.1 Methylobacterium sp. | reverse complement strand
GCGGATGCCCATCAGTTCCGCCGCGATATCCATGTCGCGCACGGCCATGAAGCTGCGCCCGATGCGCCCATGCAGGATGTTCGAGGCCACCCAGGTCATGAGCACCACGATACCGAGGATGACGTAATAGCGGGTCATCGGCGTGGCGTTGGGGCCCGTGACCGGGATGCCGGCGATCCAGCGCGTCGGCACCTCAATCGCGCCCGAGGCGTTGTAGTTGAAGAGCCAGGGAATGCGCACGAAGCACCATTCCAGAAAGAACTGCGCCGCGAGCGTCGCCACCGCGAGGTAGAAGCCCTTGATGCGCAGGCTCGGCAGGCCGAACAGCGCGCCGATCGCCGCCGAGAAGATGCCCGAGGCGAGGATCCAGATGACGATCGGCACGCCAGGGAAATAAGTGGTCAGCTTGTAGCAGGCATAGGCGCCCACGCCCATGAAGGCGCCGGTGCCAAGCGAAATCAGCCCCGTATAGCCCGTGACGATGTTCAGCCCCATCGCTGCGAGCGCGAAGACGAGGAAGGGGATCATCACGGTCGAGAGGAAGAAGTTCGAGCCCGTGAGCGGAATCACCACCGCCGCGATGAACAGGATGACGGCGATGCCGACGCGATCCTCCCTGAGCGGGAAGACCTGCATATCCGCCGAGTAGGTTTTCTTGAACTGGCCTGATTCACGATAAAGCACGGATCAGATCCTCTCGATGATCTTGTCGCCGAACAGGCCCTGCGGCCGCACCATCAGGAAGAGAAGCGCGATCACATAGGCCACCCAGTTCTCGATGCCGCCGCCCACCAGCGGCCCCCAGTAGAACTCCGCGAGCTTCTCGCCGATGCCGATGATGAGACCTCCGACAATCGCGCCGGGAATGGAGGTGAACCCGCCGAGGATCAGCACGGGCAGCGCCTTCAGCGCGATGACCTGCAGCGCGAAGCTCACGTCAGAGCGTGCGCCCCACATGATGCCCGTGATGAGCGCCACGATGCCCGCCGCGAACCACACGATGGCCCAGATCTGGTTCAGCGAAATGCCGACCGAGAGTGCCGCCTTGTGGCTGTCCGCGACCGCGCGCAGGGCGCGGCCGATGCGGGTATACTGGAAGAACAGGGCCAGCGCCGCGATCATCAGCGAGGCGATGACCGCCGCCGCGACATCAATCTTCTGGATGAGAACCTTCCCGCCCAGAATGTCGAAGCGCATCGTGCCCTGCGGCAGGCCGAGTTCCTCCGCGATCATCTGCTTGGGTTCACCGCCGAAGATGAATTCGCCAAGGCCGATGATGATGAAGGTCAGGCCAAACGTCGCCATGAAGAGGATGATGTCCGGCTGGTTCACCAGCGGGCGCAAGACCACGCGCTCCACGGCAATCGCGAGGATCGCCATCACGCCGAGGGTGAGGATCAGCGCCGCCCAGGCAGGCACGCCCTTCTCGTGCAGGCCAACCAGCGTGAGGGCCGCGAACACCACCATGATGCCTTGCGCGAAGTTGAACACGCCCGAGGCCTTGAAGATGAGCACGAACCCCAGCGCGATCAGGGCGTAGAGCACGCCGGCGACGAGCCCCTCCCATATCGTCTGCACGAAGAGGTCGGGCGCGGCGCCCATCTGCACGAAGGGATCGATCAGAATATTGTAGAGCATCCTGCCGCCCTCCCCTTAATGTGCCACGCCGAGATAGGCATCGATGACCGCCTGATTGGCCTTCACCTCATCGGGGGTGCCGTCGGCGATCTTCCGGCCATATTCGAGCACCACCACGCGGTCGGAGAGGTCCATCACCACGCCCATATCGTGCTCGATCAGCGCGATGGTGGTGCCGTATTGCTCCTTCACATCAAGGATGAAGCGGCACATATCCTCCTTCTCCTCGAGGTTCATGCCGGCCATGGGCTCGTCGAGCAGCAGGAGTTCCGGCTCCATCGCAAGCGCGCGACCGAGTTCGACGCGCTTCTGCAGGCCATAGGGCAGCTTGCCGACGGGCACCTTGCGGATGTGCTCGATCTCAAGGAAGTCGATGATCTCCTCGACCATCCGGCGATGCGCGATCTCCTCGGTCATGGCCGGACCATGGCGGAAAATCTGCCAGAAGAAGCTTGATTTCATCTTCAGTGTACGGCCGACCATGATGTTGTCGAGCGTCGACATGCCCTTGAAGAGCGCGACATTCTGGAAGGTGCGCGCGATGCCCTGCGAGGCCGCCACATAGGGCTTCATCTTGGCGCGAGTCGCGCCCTTGTAGGTGATGCTGCCATCCTGCGGATGGTAGAACCCGTTGATGACATTGAGCATCGAGGTCTTGCCGGCGCCGTTCGGACCGATGATCGCGCGGATCTCGCCCTTCCTGATGTCGAAGGAGACATCCGTGATCGCCTTCACGCCGCCGAAGCGCAGCGAGACATTCTCGACCTTGAGCAAGGTATCGCCAGGCGAAAGGGTGGAATTCTGAACCATGCGCGCCCCGCTCACTCCGCCGCCTGCGGCAGGGCCGCAACCGGCGCCACGACCGCATCCATCACCTTGATGCGCGCCGAGATCACGCCCTTGCGGCCATCCTCGAAGGTTACTTCGGTGGAGATATCCGCTTCTTTCGATCCATCGTAGAGCGCCTTCACCAGCGGGCCGTAGCGATCCGCGATGAAGCCGCGCCGCACCTTCTGCGTGCGCGTGAGTTCGCCATCATCCGCATCGAGTTCCTTGTGCAGGATCAGGAAGCGATGGATCTGCGCCCTGGCCATCATCGGCTCTTCGGCAAGCTGGCGGTTCACTTCCGCCACATGGCCCGCGAGGATCTCGTAGACTTGGCCATGGCCGGCCAGTTCCTGGTAGGAACCATAGGAGACATTGTTGCGCTCGGCCCAGTTGCCCACCGCCGTGATGTCGATGTTGAGAAACACCGTGACAAAATCCTCTCCCTGCCCGAAGGCCACGGCCTCGCGGATGTTCGGGAAGAATTTCAGCTTGTTCTCGATGTATTTCGGCGCGAACAGCGCGCCGGAACGCAGGCGGCCCACATCCTTCGCACGGTCGATGATGCGAAGCTGGCCATCCTTCTCGAAGAAGCCGGCATCGCCGGTCTTCACGAAGCCGTCGGGAGTCATGGTCTCGGCGGTTTTCTCGGGGTCCTTGTAATAGCCCACGAACTGGCCCGGCGACTTGTAGAGCACCTCGCCATCCTCGGCGATGCGAATCTCGACGTTGGGCGTGGCGGGGCCGACGCAATCGGCGCGCACGCCGTCATCCTTCTGGCAGGTGACGAAGAGGAAGGCCTCGGTCTGCCCATAAAGCTGCTTCAGGTTCAGCCCGATGGAGCGGAAGAACGAGAAAAGCTCGGGCCCGATGGCCTCGCCGGCAGTGTAGCCGACGCGCACGGTGGTGAGGCCCATCACGTTCTTCAGCGGTCCGTACACAAGCAGGTTGCCGAGTGCATAGTTGAGCCGCGCCGGCAGCGGTACCGGCTTGCCATCGAGGATCTTCTCGCCCCATTTCTTGGCCACACCCATGTAATAGTGAAACAATTTCCGTTTCAGCCAGCTCGCATCCTCCATGCGGATCATGATGCGCGTCAGCATGCCCTCGAACACGCGGGGCGGCGCGAAGGCATAGGTGTTGCCCACCTCGCGGCGATCTTCCACCGCGGTCTCCGGGCTTTCCGGGCAGTTGATGCAGAAGCCGGCGATCAGCGCCTGCGCGTAGTTGAGGTAATGGTCGCCCACCCAGGCGAGGGGCAGATAGGCCAGCACGTTGTCGCGATCCGAAAGGCCGTCGAAGGCGACCGTGTCGCGCGCCGCAGCGATGCAGCGTCCGGCCGTGAGAAGCACGCCCTTCGAGCGACCGGTGGTACCGGAGGTGTAGAGGATGACCGAGATGTCATCGCCGCTGCCGCGCGCCATCTCCGCATCGAGCCGGCGATTGGCATCGGCATCGGCAAGCAACATGCCCTTGCCCTGAGAGATCACCTCTTCGATGGCCTGCAGACGGGAATGATCATAGGCGCGAAGCCCGCGCGGCTCGTCGTAGAAGACGAAGGCGACATTCGGCAGGCGCTCCGAGACCGAGAGGATCTTGTCGACCTGCTCCTGGTCCTGCACGCAGGCGAACTTCACCTCGGCATGTTCGAGCACATAGGCCATCTCCTCGGCAACGGAATCAGCATAGACCGGCACGGGAATGGCCCCGAGCGATTGCGCCGCCATCATCGACCAGTAGAGTTTCGGCCGGTTATTCCCGATGATCGCGACCTTGTCGCCGCGCTCAACACCATGGGCCATCAGCCCCAGGGCATAGGCGCGCACATTCTGCGCGACTTCCGCCCAGGACCATTCCGTCCAGATGCCAAGATCCTTGTGACGCATGCCCGGCCTTTCGGGCCGGACCCGCGCCTGATGCGCCAGCCATTTCGGAAAGGTATCCAAGGCCGCCGGAGCGTCCCGTTCCACGCGCGTCTCTCCCTGAAGTCGGCGGGCCCTTCTCGTGAGACCCTGTTTCGGACAACAAGTTTGCAGCAATGCGGCTTGGAAGCAAGCGCGGGCTTGACAGACAGCCTTTTGCAATGCTGATAGGCTCAGCTTCTCCCATGATTTCGCGGCGTTTTGCCGCGTGATCAGCGGAAGTCGCGGCAGAGTCGGGGCTTCTGCAGGCCATCTGGCCGAGGTTTCCGATACACCACGACCAAAGAATGAGGCCGATCCCTCAGCGATTTCCGCGCATCGGATAGGCGTTGAGTTCGCCCCAGGCGCGGATCGAAATGCCGGCGCGGTCGACCCGAAGCACCTGCGCCTCCTCCAGCATCTTCAGCGCTTTGTTCGTCGCCTGCCGCGAGAGGCCGGAGAGCAGGCCGATCTCCTCCTGCGTGATCGCGAGATGCAGACCCACGGCAGGGTGCAGTTCGGGATTGAACAGGAAGGCCAGGGCTCGGGCAATGCGGGCCGGCGCATCCAGCAGCCGATCGGTTTCCACAAGCCCGATGAACTGGCCAAGTCGTTCGTTCAACTGCCGCACGAGGAAGCGGTTGAACGCAACCGAATTCTCGAAGAGCCAGAAGAAGGTCGCCGCATCCATCAGCGCGAGGCGTGTCTCGCGCAACGCGACGAGATCGTAGCGGCGCGGCTCACTCTTCAGCACAGTGCCTTCGCCAAACCAGGCACCGGCGGGAAGCCCCGCGAAGCTGATGAGCTTGCCCGAATCCGAACTGGTCGAAAGCTTCACGATGCCGTCGATCACCCCGGTCCAGACATCGAAGCGATCACCGAGATGGCAGATATAGCTTCCAGCCGCGTAGTTCTTCTCGACGATGCCGCGACGTGCGCGTTCGCGCTCGGCTTCCGGAAGGTCATGCGACCAGCGGGCGATGGCGGCGAGGCGTTCGGCGGAAATCAAGGGCGTCACCGGCAAGGATGAGGCATTCGTACCTTATCCACCCGGCGTGCCCCTGAAACAAGCTTCGCGTTACTCCGCAGCCTGCCGCATCATCGGCATTTCGGAGCGGAATTCCGCCAGAAGTTCCGCTTCATGGGCGTCGGCTTCTGCGGCGTTCTTTGCCCGCACATGCCCAAACCCGCGAATGCGCTGCGGCAGGCCGGCAATCTCCACCGCCAGTGGATGCTTCGCCGGCGTGAGGCCCTTCGCCAGTTCCTCCAGGCGCGCGAGGAAGGTTTCGATGCGCGCCCGCTCGTCCTTGCGTTCGGCCGAATAGCCAAAGATGTCGAATGCGGTGCCGCGCAGGCCCTTCAGCTTCGCGAGCACGCCGAAGGCGCTCATCATCCACGGGCCGAAGCTGGTCTTCATCGGCAGGCCGGTGGAGGGGTGCTTCCGGCCGAGCAGCGGCGGCGCGAGGTGGAAGGTGATCTTCATGTCCTCGCCATCGAAGGCATCGCGCAATTGCTGGCGGAAGGCCGGGGCCGTGTAGAGGCGGGCGACCTCGTATTCGTCCTTGTAGGCCATCAGCTTGAAGAGCGATCGCGCGGCAGCATCGGTGAGGGCAGTCTGGCCCGGCACCATTTCGGACTCTTGCGCCCGAAGCTTGCCGATCGCATCCGCATAGCGCTTGGCATAAGCGGCGTTCTGATAATCCGTCAGGAAGGCCACGCGCCGGGCAATGGCCTCGTCCAGCGTCGTCGAGATGGTCTGGGCCGGACTGGGCCGCGAGAACTCGAGAATCTGCCCCAGCAGGGCCGGCTCATGCGCCACCGCGCGGCCCCAGCGGAAGGCATCGAGGTTCATCTTCACCGCTTCGCCATTGAGGTCGATGGCGCGCTCGATCGACGCCGCTTTCAGCGGTATGCCGCCTTTCTGGTAGGCATAGCCCAGAAGAAACATGTTCGCGGCGATGGATTGTCCGAACAGGGTCACCGCGATCTTCGATGCATCGATGAAGAAGGCGCGATCCTTGCCCGCCGCGCTGGCGATGCCGCGCTTCAGGCGCTCGGAAGGCAGCGAATAATCCGGGTTGCGGGTGAAGTCGCCTGGGAGGATCTCGGCGGTATTCACGACGAAGGTCGTGCCGGCCGACTTTGTGGCCGCGAGCACCTTCTTCGAGCCGGACACCACGAGATCGCAGCCAAGGATGAGATCGGCCATGCCGGCGGAAACGCGGATCGCGTGGATATCCTCCGGCAAGCTGGCGAGGCGGATATGCGAGTAAACCGCGCCGCCCTTCTGCCCGAGGCCGGCCATGTCGATCATGCCGCAGCCGCGATGCTCGAGATGTG
>JADCCH010000026.1 GCA_020252865.1 Methylobacterium sp. | reverse complement strand
GTTGTTGAATTGCGACAACTTTCGGGCCAAGCGGCAGGAGCGCCACCGCCACTCCGCGAAAGTCTGCCGGCAGAGGCCCGGTGACCGGCTCGCTCAGCCAATGGCGCTGGTCATGCGGATGCCCAGTTCGCGGATCTTCTTGCGCAGGGTGTTCCGGTTGAGGCCGAGGAGATCCGCCGCGCGCACCTGGTTGCCATTGGTGGCCGCCAAGGCCGCTGCCACCAGCGGGCGCTCGAATTCCACCAGCAGGCGCTCATAGAGGCCGGGAGGCGGGAGTTCGTCACCGAAGCGCGCGAAATAGCTCTTGAGATGGTTGCGCAGAAAGCCCTCGAAGCCTTCCCCCGTGGCGGGCGCGAGTTGCGCCTCCATGGCCTTGGGCTCGACAATGCGCGGCGCGGAGCGGCGCACCACGGAAAGCTCGCCCTCGATCGCCTGCGCGGCGATCACCTCATCGGGGTGAAGGGCTGCGAGACGGCGCACGAGGTTCTCGAGTTCGCGGATATTGCCCGGCCAGTCATGACGCTTCAGACGTTCCATGCCCGCGGCATCCACGGTCTTGCGCGGCAGGCCCTCCTCCTCGGCGAGCTTCAGGAAGTGGCGAACGAGATCCGGCACATCGCCGAGGCGCTCGCGCAGCGGCGGCAGGCGGATCGGCACCACGGAAAGGCGGTAATAGAGATCCTCGCGGAAAAGCCCCTTCTCGATCAGCCCCACGAGATCCTTGTTGGTGGCCGCGGCGATGCGCACATCGGTCTTGATCGGCGTGCGCCCGCCAACGGTCATGTATTCGCCCTGCTGGAGCACGCGCAGCAGGCGGGTCTGCGCCTCCATCGGCATGTCGCCGATCTCGTCGAGGAAGAGCGTGCCGCTTTCGGCCTGCTCGAAGCGGCCCTGGCTGCGCTGGTTCGCGCCCGTGAAGGCGCCCTTCTCGTGGCCGAAAAGTTCGCTCTCGATCAGGTCGCGCGGGATTGCGGCCATGTTGATAGCCACGAACGGCCCCTTGCGGCGACGACCGAAATCATGCAGCGCGCGCGCCACCAGTTCCTTGCCGGTGCCGCTTTCACCGGTGATGAGCACCGTGAGGTCGGTGTTCATCAGGCGGGCCAGCACCCGGTAGACATCCTGCATCGCACTGGAACGGCCGACGAGCGGAATCTCCTCCTGCGGCGCCTTGGGCGTCGCGGCGGGGATGGTGGCGGGCGTGGCCTCGCGCATTTCCGTGCCGGCCAGCGCGCGGCCCACGATGCGGATCAGCTGGTCGAGATCGAAGGGTTTGGGCAGATATTCATAGGCCCCGCGCTCTGAGGCGCGGATGGCGGTCATGAAGGTATTCTGCGCGCTCATCACGACGATGGGCAATTGCGGGCGCGCGGACTTCATGCGCGGCAGGAGCTCGAAGATGTTCTCGTCGGGCATCACCACATCGGTGATCACGAGATCGCCTTCGCCGGCTTCCACCCATCGCGAGAGGACATGGGCGCTGCCGGTGGCCCGGACATCGTATCCCGCCCGGGTGAGTGCCTGACTGACGACGGTCCGGATTGCCAGATCATCATCCGCCACAAGGATCGTCCGCGCCATCGCGTTCTGGCCCTCGCTTCTTGTCATGCTCCCCGGCTGAGCCGCATCGCGGCACCGGTGGATAGCCTCAGCGACCCATGGCGATCCTAGTCCCTCTCCTTGCGGATGGGGAAGAGCATGCGGAACACCGTTTGACCCCGCAGGCGCTCGCACTCGATCACCCCGCCATGGTCGCTGACGACCTTCGCCACCAAAGCAAGACCGAGGCCAGTTCCCGTCGCCTTGCTGGTGACGAAGGGCTCGAACAGATGCGGCATCAGGTTTTCGGGAATGCCCGGGCCATTGTAGATCACGCAGACTTAGAAGGGGAGCGAGACGCGCCGGCCGCTCGAGGGCACCTGCACCGAGACGCCGGGCCGAAAGGCTGTCGTCATGAGGATGCGACCCTCGGGATGGTCGGGCCCGATGGCTTCCGCGGCGTTCTTCACGAGGTTCAGCACGGCCTGGATGAGGCGATCGCGATTGCCTGCGATGGTCGGCAGCGAGGGGTCGAAATCCGGCCGGAACGAGATCTGCCGGCCAAAGCCGGTTTGTGCGAGGCGCATCACATGATCCAGCACCTCGTGGATGTTCACCGGCGAGAGCGGCAGCGGCCGTCCATCCGAAAACACCTCGAACCGCTCGACGAGGCGGACGATGCGGTCCACTTCCGACCGGATGAGCGTTGAAAGCGGCTTTTCCACCTCCGGCAGTGAGCCTTCCAGCAGCTGCGCCGCACCGCGGATGCCGGAAAGCGGGTTCTTGATTTCATGTGCCAGCATCGAGGCCATGGCACCCACGGAGCGCACGGAATCGCGATGCGTGAGGTGACGGTTCATCTTGTCCATGATGGCCCGGGGCTGCAATACGAGGACGAGATCGCCGGCATTCTCGCCCAACGGCGCGGCGTAAACATCGACAAGCTGGTCGCTTTTCGTCCTCCCCGTGGAAAGGTCTATGCCATATTCGGTCACGCTGCCACCGTGATCCCGGACATGATCGACGAGCAGCATCAGCGGCGAACCGGGCGGCAACCATTCCGGAAGCGTGCGTTCGCGCAGACGCTCGCGGCCCGCGCCGAGCAGCTGTTCGGCGGCCGTATTGGCCGAGCGGATGCGGTTCCTCGCATCGACTTCGATCACGGGCATCGGTACCGCGTCGATGAGGTTGCGGATGCTCATCAGGCCGCCTCCCGAACCACGCCGGATGCGATGGAAAGAAAGCTTTCGCGCAGGAAGGCCCGCACGAAAGCGGGGTCATGGCTGGTCAGGGCATCGGCCATTTGGGCGCGATCAGGGGTGGCGCCGCGCCGCACGGCCTCTTCGGCATAGGCCGCGACATGCTTGCGCGCGTGGCGGATGCCATGCGCCTCGCCCATGGTTCCCAGCAGGAAATCGTAATGCGATATTGCCGCTTCCGCGAGCTTTTCGGGGGCGAAACAGGGCTTCTCGCAGCCATCCAGCGCAGCGGCGATCTCGCCGACGAGCCAGGGCCGGCCAAGGCTTGCGCGGCCGATCATCACGCCATCCGCGCCGGAGAGGCGCAGGGCTTCAAGGGCATGCTCAGCCGTTTCGATGTCGCCATTCACCAGCAAGGGGAGAGAAATCGCCGCACGGACGCGCTCAAGCGCCCCCCAATCCGCCTGCCCCTTGTAGAATTGCTGGCGGGTGCGCCCATGCACCGTGATGAGCGCAAGGCCATGCGCCTCGGCCCGCCGCGCGAGTTCGGGAGCGTTGAGGCTCGCATGGTCCCATCCAAGACGCATTTTCAGCGTGACGGGTACGGAAACGGCGCCTTTCACGGCGGCAATCAGACTTTCCGCATGATCGAGATCACGCATCAGCGCCGAGCCCGACCAGCCGTTGACCACCCGTTTCGCCGGGCAACCCATGTTGATGTCAATGACATCGGCACCGGAGGCCTCAGCCACGCGGGCCCCCTCGGCCATGGCGTCCGGCGTGCAGCCCGCGAGCTGCACCACATGCAGGCGAAGACCGCCGCCCTCGGCGCGCAGGCGCGCTTCTTCCTCGCCGGCTGCGAGGCGGTCGGCTGCGACCATTTCGCTCACAACCATGCCGGCACCGAAATCCTCGGCGATCTTTCGGAAGGCATGATCCGTCACGCCAGACATCGGCGCGAGCACCGCGCGTCCCGGCAAGGCATGCCTTCCAATCGACAGGAATGCGACCATGATACTCAGATTGCCTATAAAACAGGCATTACGATGATTCTGCGATCCTCGGCGCGAATGCCGAGCGGCAACTCGTTCCGTTCATCCGCAGCCGGATACCGGCAAGTGACGCATAATGAAAGCTTTTTCCACTTTCTTGCGAAAGGCGGGATGCACGGATTGACAAAAGGCCCCGGCCCCGATGAAACGATGCAGTAACCAAGGGGGATGGCGATGGCGGATCGCAAGGCGGCTCTGATCATTGTCGCGGCCGGACATGGCACGCGACTCCGCGGAGCGCCGAAGCAATATCGCCCTCTGCTTGGCAAGCCGGTCCTCTCGCATCTCATGGCGCGTGCCGCATCCATTTCCGCCATCGGACCGATCATCACCGTCACGCATCCGGATCATGCCGCTTTCTATGGGGAGGCGCTGGCCGCGTCGGGCCTGAAGGATGATCGCGCCTTCCGCGCGCCCGGTGGCGAAACCCGACAGGCTTCGGTTCGCAACGGCCTCGAACTGCTTGCCGCGGCGGAATTTCCGGCGGACGGAATCGTGCTTGTTCATGATGCCGCGCGCCCCTTTCTCAGTGAACTGGTGGTGCTCCGCGCGATCCTCGCGGCGCAGGCCGGGGGTGCGGCGATGCCCGTTCTGCCAGTGGTGGACACCGTGGCGGAGATCGATGCTGCGGGCGGGCTTGCCGGCAATCCGGACCGGGCAAAGCTGCGCGTGGTGCAGACCCCGCAATCCTTCCGCTTCGGGCCGATTCTCGCGGCGCATCGCGCGATGGCCGAGAATGGGCGGTTCGATTTCACCGATGATGCCGGGCTGATGCTGGCCAATGGCCAGCGTGTCGCGACCTTCGAGGGCGATGACAGCCTCTTCAAGATCACGCTGGAAGCGGATCTCGCCCGGGCCAGGATGCATCTGGGGGCGCCCGAGCCTCTTGTCCGCACCGGCCTCGGCTATGATGTCCACGCCTTCACCGATGGCGACCATGTGACCCTCGGGGGCGTCGCGATCCCTCACGAACGCGCGCTGCTCGGCCATTCCGATGCCGATCCGCTGATGCATGCGATCACCGATGCGCTGCTCGGCACGATTGGCGATGGCGATATCGGCCAGCATTTTCCGCCTTCCGATCCGCGCTGGAAAGGCGCGCCTTCCCGCTTGTTCCTCGAGAATGCGCGCGCGCGTGTCGAATCGCGCGGCGGGCGCATCCTCAATGTCGATGGTACATTGATCTGCGAGGCGCCGAAGGTCGGACCGCATCGCGCGGCGATTGCCGCGGCGATCGGGACGGTGCTCGGCCTCCCGCCGGAAGCGGTGGGCGTGAAGGCCACGACAAACGAGAAGCTCGGCTTCGCCGGGCGTCGCGAGGGCATCGCGGCCATGGCGGTTGCCACGGTTCTCTTTTCAGGCTGAATTCCGGGGCATGAGCCGCTCCCTGCCCGCTCTCTCTCGCGCCGTGCTGGCCAAGGCCCGCAAGGCGGGCCTGACCATCGCCACGGCGGAAAGCTGCACGGGCGGGATGGTCATGATGAGCCTCACGGCCATTGCCGGCTCTTCGGATGTCGTAGATCGCGGCTTCATCACCTATTCGAACGCGGCGAAGGCGGCGATGCTCGGCGTGCCCGAGGCGCTGATCGCGGCGCATGGCGCGGTTTCGGCCGAGGTGGCCGCGGCGATGGCCGAGGGCGCCCTGAAAGCGTCGGGCGCGGGGCTCGCGGTGGCGATTACCGGCGTGGCCGGCCCCGGTGGCGGCTCGGCCGTAAAGCCCGTGGGTCTCGTGCATCTTGCGGCTGTGTCGCGGGAAGGCCAGCTCAACCGCATCGAGCGGCGCTACGATCCCGCGCTCGGGCGAGGGGGCATTCGCCGCGCGGCCACGCGGGATGCCCTGATG
>JADCCH010000259.1 GCA_020252865.1 Methylobacterium sp. | reverse complement strand
CAGATGCGGACGGCGACGAGCTTGAGGGCTGCGGCGTAGTTTTCCGCGAGTTTGTCGTATCGGGTGGCGATACGGCGGAAGTATTTGATCCTGTTGAAGAAGCGTTCGACGAGATTGCGCGCCTTGTAGAGATGTTTGGAGAAGCAGATCGGGTCCTTGCGGTTGGCCTTGGGCGGGATGTTGGCCCAAGCCTTTCGGTCCGCCACCGCCTGGCGCAGTGCATTGCCGTCATAGCCCTTGTCCGCCAGCAGCATGGAGCCGGGCGCGAGATGCCCGATCAGGCCTTCGGCACTTTCGATGTCGCTTTTCTGGCCGGCGGTGAGCTGGAGCTTGATCGGTCGGCCTTGCCTGTCGACAAGCGCATGGATTTTTGTGGTAAGGCCACCTCTGGAACGACCCAGACATCGATCAAGGCCTCCATCCTCGCCCCCCTTTTTGCCGTGGCCCCATGCTGGTGGACCCGGACGATGGAGGTGTCGATCATCTGCACGTCGCCGTCGTAAAGCCTTGTAATCTCATCCATAAGACGATCCCAGACACCCGCTTTTCGCCAGCGGTTGAAGCGGTTGTAGATCGTCGTGGGAGGGCCGTAGCGCTCGGGCAGATCGGACCAGAACGCGCCCGACCGCAGCACCCAGAAGATGCCGTTCAGGACACGCCAGTCATCGACGCGCGGCACCCCGCGAGGCTTGTTCGGCAGATGTGGCTGGATCGCCTGCCATTCTTGCTCTGTCAGATCGTAACGGCCCATCGACAACCTCCCGAAAATGGAGCTTGAATCACGCCGCAACGAGAAAAGGAATCCCAAGTGGCCATTTATGGGTTTTCGCCCGAGGCGTTCAGTCACCGCAGGGTGTTCACATAGGAGCATTCGTCCGTCCGGCAGAGCGAGCGGCGCCATTCCACCGGCGCGCCGTCGATGGCGGTCGCGATCCTGTCGATCGCGAGCACGGGCGCGCCGACCTCGAGACCCAGCAGTTCCGCGTCCTCGGGCGAACTCAGGACGGCTTTCACCCGCTCGCGCGCGCCCGAGACCGTGATGCCGAAGCGTCAGGCGAAGAGGTCGTAGAGGTTGTTTTCGACCGCCACGGCCTCGCCGAGCCCCGGAAACAGCCGCTCCGGAAGGCTGAGATACTCGGAAATGACCGGCTTGCCGGCGAGCGAGCGCAGGCGCGCGATGCGGATGACCCGTTGGCCGGGATCGAGCCCCAGCGCCCGGCGCTCGTCCGCATCCGCAGGGGCCTTCGTCACGCGCCGCAATTCGCTCTCGGGGAAGACCGCGACCCCGTCGTCCGGCGCCATTTTGAAGAACTGGAAGAGGATGCGCGCTTCGTCGTGCCGCGCTACGAAGGTGCCGCGACCCTGCCGACGGGTGAGCAGACGCTCTGCCGTCATCTCGTCGAGCGCCTTGCGGACCGTACCTTGGCTGACACCCAGTTCCGCGGCGATCTGATGCTCGGACGGGATCAGTTCGCCCGGCTGCCAGACCTGGTCGGCGATGCGGCGGGACAAGAGGTCCTTCACCTGCCGGTAGAGAGGGCGAAGCCCGGGGCTCTCCGCAGATTGGGGCGCCAGATGGGCAGGCTTGCGAGTGTCCGTCATTGAGGAATTTCTAGCTCCGTTCGGGTCCGATTGACAGCCCAAAAGATCTTATGTCTTATATAAGAGCTTAACGGCGCAGGCGACTCTTGGTCTGGCGCCGATGCCACCTGAGACAGGAAGCAATCCGCATGGCGATCCCGCATCTGCTCGTGCACGAGCAAAATGACACGGTCGGCGTGGTGGTGGTCGAGGGCTTGAAGGCCGGGACCGACATGCTCGCCGTTGTCACCCACGACAATTTGGATTTCCGCATCACCGCAAAGATGGACATCCCCATCGGCCACAAGGTTGCGCTGAAGGACATCAAGAAGGGCGACACGATCTGGAAATACGGCCAGGACATCGGCAAGGCCATCGCCGACGTCGCCATGGGCGAGCACGTCCACGTCCACAACGTCAAGACCAAGCGCTGGTGAGAAGGAACAGTCCCATGGCGAGCGCACCCATCGTTGCGAACTTCTCCCTCAACCAGAACAAGCTGGCCGCCGTGAAGGGCCGGAAGATCGAGGCCCCGGCCTTCAAGGCACCGGTCGCCTCCAAGCGGCGCGGCGCGCTCGTCTCCGACGCCGTGATGGCGTGGCGGCGTGAGAACGGCCGCGTCGGCGTGCGCAACCATGTCGTCATGCTTCCGCTCGACGACCTCTCGAACACGGCGTGCGAGGCGGTTGCCAACAACGTCAAGGGCGTCCTCGCCCTGCCGCACGCCTATGGCCGCCTGCAGTTCGGCAAGGATCTCGAACTGCATTTCCGCACCCTGATCGGGATCGGCTCGAACCCGAATGTGGCTGCCGTGGTCGTGATCGGCATCGAGGACGGCTGGACAAAGATCGTGGTCGACGGGATCGCCAAGACCGGGAAGCCCGTGGTCGGTTTCGGCATCGAGGGCCACGGCGACATCGCGGTGATCGCCAAGGCTTCCTACGTCGCCAAGGAATTCGTGCAGTGGGCCACGGAGCTGCAGCGCGAGAAGTGCCCGGTCTCCGACCTCTGGGTCTCGACCAAGTGCGGCGAAAGCGACACCACGACCGGCCTGTCCTCCTGTCCGACGGTCGGCAACATGTACGACAAGCTGATCCCGAAGGGCATTTACGGTGTCTTCGGCGAGACCTCGGAGATCACGGGCGCCGAGCATCTGTGCAAGGCGCGGGCGGCGACGCCGGAAGTCGGCGAGCGCTGGTTCAAGATGTGGAAGTCCTATCAGGACGAGGTGATCGAGGCGCACAAGACCTCCGACCTGTCCGACAGCCAGCCCACCAAGGGCAACATCGCGGGCGGGCTTACCACCATCGAGGAGAAGGCGCTTGGCAATCTCGAGAAGATCGGCCGCGAATGCCGCTTCATCGACATCCTGGAGCCGGCGGAGGCGCCTGCGAAGGGAGCGGGCCTCTACTTCATGGACACCTCCTCGGCGGCGGCCGAATGCGTGACACTGATGGCGGCGGGCGGCTACGTCATCCACACCTTCCCAACAGGACAGGGCAACGTGATCGGCAACCCGATTGTTCCCGTCATCAAGATCAGCGGCAACCCGAAGACCATGCGCACCATGCCGGAGCACATCGATGTCGACGTCTCCGGCATCCTGCGCCGGGAAATGACGATCAGCCAGGCGGGGGATGCCCTGATCGACAACATCGTGCGCACGGCGAACGGAAGGCTGACGGCGGCGGAGGCCCTCGGCCACCGTGAATTCGTCATGACGAAGCTCTACCGGAGCGCATGACGCGGCGATGACGAAGGTCGCCACGAACGGCTTGGCGCAGGCCCGGTCACTCGCTCCGGGCTTGTTTCTTTCGGCGGCCGTGGCGCTGGCTTCCGTGCTTGCCGCACCGCTGATCAAGTCCGCGACCGGCGGGCGCATCGTCCTGCCGGACATGGTGATCGCGCTCATCTTCGGCATCGCGCTGCACCGGCTCGCGATGCTCGCGCGGTTCCAGGCGGGCATCGCATGCGCCGTCAAGACCCTGCTGCGCTACGCGATCGCGCTTCTCGGTCTCAGGATCGCCTTCGGCGACATCGCCGCGCTGGGGCTCGGCTCGGCGGTCCTCGTTG
>JADCCH010000258.1 GCA_020252865.1 Methylobacterium sp. | reverse complement strand
GTCACCTTCGCCACCGAGATAAGCGTGTGGCTGGGCAAACGCGAAGTCCGCATCCGCCATCTCGGGCGCGGGCACACGGCGGGCGATACCATCGCCTGGGTGCCGGATGCGGGCGTGATGTTCTCGGGCGATCTCGTGGAATACAAATCCGCCTGCTATTGCGGCGACGCGCATCTGGCGGATTGGCCTCAGACGCTCCAGCGTCTTGCGGCTTACGATACTGTCGCGCTCGTGCCGGGGCGTGGCGATGCGCTCATCGGTCGCGAGAAGGTGAAGGCGGCCATCGCCGGCACCACGGATTTCCTCGAAACGCTCTACGGCACGGTGAAGGCGGCGGTTGAGCGCGGGGATGACCTGAAAACCGCCTACAAGGCCGTGCGCGCGGCGATGGACGGGCCTTTCGGCGCCTATGCCATCTACGAGCATTGCCTGCCCTTCAACGTCTCCCGCGCCTATGACGAGGCGCGCGGCATCGCCCATCCCGTGATCTGGACCGCCGAGCGCGACCGCGCGATGTGGGCGGCCTTGCAGGGGTGAGGTTATGCAGCGCGGGGACGGATGCCCGAATAATCATGCGTTGCCTCGGCCTTCGATAGGTCATGCGCGGTCTGGAGATTCATCCAGAACTGCGCCGTGTTGCCGAAATAATTGCCAAGCCGGAGAGCCGTATCAGCAGAAACATCACGCTTCTCACGCAAGATATCACTTATCCTGTTACCCGGCACGCCAATCGCTGCGCCGAGTTGTCGGGCACTTAGGCCGAGTGGAAGCAGAAACTCCTCACGTAAAATTTCACCTGGATGCGACCGCACCCGTCTCATTTCACACCTCAGTGGTAATCGACCACCTCAACATCATACGGACCCGCATCGTTCCATCGGAAGCAAATTCGCCATTGGTCATTAATGCGAATGCTCCATTGGCCTTTTCGATCGCCGACAAGCTTTTCGAGCCTATTTCCGGGCGGACTTCTCAGGTCAGTGATGACGCTGGCAGCGTCGAGCATATCCAGCTTTCTCAAGATCACAGCCATGATGCTGGACCATTGCGAAGGACATTCTCTGGTTTCGAAAAGATGCCTAGAGCGGGCATCCTTGAAGGATTGGATCACAGCATTCTCCAAAATTACAATTCCATTGGGTCATTTCGCTCTCCATCAATCAATAGGGTCGGATATGTGTTACGTATCGCATATCAAACTTTGTGTCAAATGGAATGAAACACGGAATTGTCCGGTCATGAACACCCCCTACGCCACGTTCCGCTACACCCCCTCGCCGGACCAGATGCGCGCCACGCCAGCGCGCCACCGGGTGGTGATCATCGGTGCGGGGCCGGTGGGCCTGAGTCTGGCGATCGACCTCGCGCTTCGTGGCCATGCGCCGGTGCTGCTGGATGATTTCGACCGCATCGGCGAAGGCAGCCGCGCGATCTGCTTTGCGAAGAAGACGCTGGAGATCTTCGATCGTCTCGGTGTTGCCGAGCCGCTGGTGGCGCAGGGTGTTTCCTGGAAGAAGGGCAAGGTTTTTCAACGGGATAAGCTGCTCTACACCTTCGATCTCCTGCCCGAGGACGGGCACAAGATGCCGGCCTTCATCAACATCCAGCAATTCGTGGTGGAGAAGGCTCTGGTGGATCGCGCGGTCGAGGTTGGCGTTGATCTGCGCTGGAAGAACCGCGTCTGCGGCCTCGAACCGCAGAACGATGGCGTGCGGCTCAACATCGAGACGCCGGATGGCGAATATCGCCTCCATGCCGATCATGTCGTCGCCTGCGATGGCGCGCGCTCGCCCACCCGCGCGTTGCTCGGGCTTGATTTTCCCGGCGAGGTCTTCGAGGAGCAATTCCTGATCGCCGATGTGAAGATGGAAGGCGATTTCCCCACCGAGCGCTGGTTCTGGTTCGATCCGCCCTTCCATCCCGGCGGTTCGGCTCTGCTGCATCGCCAGCCCGACAATATCTGGCGCATCGATCTGCAACTCCCGGCGAGCGCCGATGCCGATCTGGAGAAGCAGCCGGAGCGCGTGCGCCCGCGCATCGAGGCGATGCTGGGTCACTCGGATTTCTCCCTCGAATGGGTGTCGATCTACCGGTTCCGCTGCCTGCGGCTGGAGCGCTTCCGCCACGGCCGCGTGTTCTTTGCGGGCGATGCGGCGCATCAGGTTTCGCCCTTTGGCGCACGTGGGGCCAATTCCGGCGTGCAGGACGCGGAAAACCTCGCCTGGAAACTCGCCGCCGTGCTCGATGGCGACAGCCCCCAAAGCCTGCTCGACAGCTACGATCTCGAGCGGGGGGAGGCCGCAAACGAGAATATCGCGCATTCCACGCGCTCGACCGATTTCATCGCCCCGCAGAGCGAGGCCGAGCGGCTTCTGCGCGATGCCGCCCTGGCGCTCGCCACACATCACGGATTCGCCAAGCGCATGGTGAATTCCGGCCGGCTCTCCACGCCCACCGCCTATGCGGAAAGCCCGCTTTCCAGCGCCGATGAGCGAGAATGGGCGCGCGGGCCCGCGCCGGGTGCCCCTATCCCCGATTCGCCGTTCGAGGGGGGCTACCTCAGCGAGCGTCTCGGGCGCGATTTCACGCTGCTCGTGGCGGATGAGGCCACGGCACGGCTTGCGCCGCCGGGTGTGGCGGTGCTTGTCGCGAACGAGGCGGCGGCCAGGCGCTTCGCGCTGTCACCCGGCAGTGGCTATCTTATCCGACCCGATGGCCATGTCGCGGCGCGGTTCCACCATGCCGAGAAAGGCGCGATCCGCGCGGCCCTGCGCCGGGCGCGTGGCAAGGCGGGGGAGGCAGCGTGATGGCGGATCTCGTCACCGAAAACCGCTTCGCCGATCCCGATCGCGCCTTTCGCCGGCTCATCGAGGCGCGGCGTGGTCTCTCCCCGGAGACAGCGGCGGCGCTCGATGCCCGCCTCGTGCTGCTGCTCGCGAACCATATCGGCGATGACAGGGTGCTCGAACAGGCCATCCATGCTGCGAAGGCCGCAATGAAGGCCGATTGAAATCCGGGACTTTCATCCCGATCTCATGCGCGCCACAACGACTGCGAGCCAGAACGGCTGCATTCGACCGGGAGACACCCATGATCCGCTTCCTTCTGGCCTTTGTGCTGGCTGCCTTTGTGCCGGCCGGGTTGACCGCGTTGCCCGCTGCCGCGCAAACCCCCGATCTCATTTTCAAGAAATCGACCGTGTTCCGGCTGCTGACATGGGCCTACAAGCTTGCGACCTATTCGATTGACGATCCGGATATCGAGGGCGTGGCTTGCCATTACACCGTGCCTGAGAAGGGCGGCGTGGCGGGTGGCCTTGGCCTTGCGGAGGAGGTATCGGATATTTCGCTCGCCTGTCGGCAGATCGGGCCGATCAAATTCAAGGTGAAGACCGAGCAGGGTGAGGTGATGTTCCGGCAGTCGCGATCGCTGCTCTTCAAGCGGATGCAGATCGTGCGCGGCTGCGATGCCAAGCGCAATGTGCTGGTTTATCTCGTCTATTCCGACAAGCTGATCGATGGCAGCCCGAAGAATTCCACATCCACCGTGCCGATCATGCCCTGGGGGCAGGCCGAGGCGCCGCGCTGCGCGGACTGGATCAAGGACTGAAAAACAAAAAAGGCCGGCGCAAGCCGGCCTTGTCGCATCCATGATGGTCGACGCTCATTCACGGCAGGAAATCAGGAAACTTTCGACCGGATTCTGCGCCGTGCCAGCCGTGCCGGTGATCTCTTCCGACGAGAGCTTGCGATAGGCGAGGGCCGCCTTGAAGCCCTTCGATTCGCACCAGGCATCCGCGACGATGCGACCGCAATCGCCCTTGCTGGCAAGGCAATCCTGCGTGCCATAACCATCTGATCCGGCGATGACGAAATCGCGCTGCTTCGGCCGGGCCTCGCTCTCGCTGCCGGAACCGGCTGCGATGGCGACCGCAACAGCCATCATGCCGAAGCAGGCGAAAATGCTCAAGCGCTTGCGCATGATCTGACCCCTTCCCGGAAAGCGACTCAACCTAAGATAGGCATCCTGATCCCCAAGACGTTGAGGATCCGTTAACGGCTGCGTTCTTTGCCCGAAAAGCACGCGAAGCTCAGGGGAGCCTTGCGCTCGCGGCATTGCAGCAAAGAGCAGGCTTGCGCGTCATGCCCAATCAGCGGCTTGACCGAAAAGGGTGTTTCAGGCATCAATCCTGCCATGAAACGAGCATCGATCGCGATTTCGGCGATGATTTGTGGCCAGTAGCCCCCGGCGCTGGCCTCGTCTCGTTTACCTCCTCCATCGAAGGGTTCACGAACAAGCCAGCGCCGGCGGCGCCTGCTTCGGGCTGGCCTCTGGCCGGCCGGGTGAGGGGAAATGACGAACCAGTTGCGGCTTTACAACACGCTGACGCGGCAGAAGGAGCCCTTCGCGCCGCTCGATCCTTCCCGCGTGCGCATGTATGTCTGCGGCCCCACGGTTTATGATTTCGCCCATATCGGCAATGCGCGCCCGGTCATCGTGTTCGATGTGCTGTTCCGCCTGCTGCGGCACCTCTATGGCGAGGCGAATGTCTTCTACACCCGGAACATCACGGATGTGGATGACAAGATCAACGAACGCGCGGCGCGCGATTACCCCGATCTTCCGCTCAACGAGGCGATCCGCAAGGTGACGGAAGGCACGAACGCGCAGTTCCAGGCGGATGTGAAGGCGCTTCTATGCCTGGAGCCCACGCATCAGCCGCGCGCCACCGAGCATATCGAGGCGATGAAGGCGCTCTGCGAGCGGCTCGTCGCCAAGGGCGTGGCCTATGTGGCGGAGGGGCATGTGCTCTTCTCGCCGGAGGCGATGAATGCCGGCATAGCGAATTCAAGCGAAGTGGGCATCGGTTCGCGTGAAGAATTCGCGTCCAAGAAAAGAACCAACGCGAAATGGCCCCGCTACGGCAAGCTCGCCAATCGCAGCCTCGACGAGATGATCGCCGGCGCGCGGGTCGATGTCGCGCCCTACAAGAAGGGCCCGACCGATTTCGTGCTCTGGAAGCCCTCGGCGGAGCATGAGCCGGGGTGGGCGAGCCCCTGCGGCATTCCCGGCAAGGGCCGGCCCGGCTGGCATATCGAGTGCTCGGCCATGTCGATGGCGACTTTGCTGGAGCCCTTCGGCGGCGGCCTCGCCTGCGATGACCCACTGAAGAACACCTTCGACATCCATGGCGGCGGCATCGACCTCGTGTTTCCGCATCACGAGAACGAGATCGCGCAATCCTGCTGTGCCTTCGGCAGCGAGCGAATGGCGCAGATCTGGATGCATAACGGCTTCCTGCAGGTGGAAGGGCAGAAGATGTCCAAGAGCCTGGGGAATTTCGTGACCATCAATGAGTTGCTGAACACGACGAAGTTCGGCGGGCGGAGATGGCCCGGCGAGGTTTTGCGCCTTGCGATGCTTAAAACGCATTACCGTCAGCCGATTGATTGGACGGTAAGTGCGTTGGAAGAGGCGCAACGCACGCTGGATCGTTGGTATGATTTGCTTGATGGCGTCGATGTCGATGCAAGTGCATCTCCTATGGCAGAGGTTTTCGAAGCTTTGTCCGACGACCTAAACTCGGCATCTGCGCTTGCCGCGCTCTACCCAATGTTTTCTCGCTCTGTTGCAGGTGCAATGCTCGCCGGGGGCAGTCTCGGGTGGGACATCAAGGATCCGCAATCAGCTTCAGCGGTTGTCGCATCGGCGCGCATTCTTGGTTTGCTGCAGCAAACACCGCAAGAATGGCGCGCTATTGCCCTTAGCTCTGCCGAAATTGAAGTCGATAAGGTCAACTCCCTCATCTCCCTCCGCAACGCCGCCCGCGCCGCCAAGAAATTCGCCGAATCCGATCGCATCCGCGACGAACTCGCGGGGCTCGGCATTCAGCTGAAGGACGGGAAGGACGAGGCCGGCAACCCGGTGACCACCTGGGAGGTGAAGCGATGAGCGCGGGGCTTCACCACCGTCATGGCCGGACTTGTTCCGGCCATCCACGTCTTTGTCATCGACGTCCTGGCCTGAAGTCGCGGATGCCCGGGCCAGGCCCGGGCATGACGCTGCGGACAGGAGATGTCGTATGACCCAGCCTGCCCCGGCCAAGGAACGCCTCTTCCTGTTCGACACCACCCTGCGCGATGGCGCGCAGACCACGGGCGTTGATTTCTCGCTCGCCGACAAGCGGAAAATCGCCGAGATGCTCGACAAGCTCGGCGTGGATTACATCGAAGGCGGGTATCCCGGCGCGAACCCGGTCGATACGAAGTTCTTCGAAAAGCCGCCGGCGACGCGCGCCACCTTCACCGCCTTCGGGATGACCAAGCGCGCGGGCGTTTCCGCCTCGAATGATCCCGGCTTGCAAGCCCTGGTGCAGGCCGGCGGCAAGGCGATCTGTTTCGTGGCGAAATCCTGGGATTACCACGTGGAATTCGCGCTTGTAGCCACGCTCGCGGAAAACCTCGAGGGCATCCGTGACAGCGTGAAGGCCGCGATTGCCGCGAACAAGGAAGCGATGGTCGATTGCGAGCATTTCTTCGATGGCTTCAAGGCCAACCGCGCCTATGCGCTCGATTGCGTGCGGACCGCGCATGAAGCCGGTGCGCGGTGGGTTGTGCTCTGCGATACCAATGGCGGCACCTTGCCCCATGAGGTCGAGGCTTTCGTCGGCGACGTGGTAAAAGCGGTGCCCGGCGTTCGCCTCGGCATCCACGCGCATGACGATACGGGGCAGGCCGTGGCGAACAGCCTCGCGGCCGTGCGCGCCGGGGCCCGGCAGATCCAGGGCACGCTGAACGGCCTTGGCGAGCGCTGCGGCAATGCCAATCTCTGCACGCTCATCCCC
>JADCCH010000257.1 GCA_020252865.1 Methylobacterium sp. | reverse complement strand
GTGGAACCCAGCGAACGACAATCTCTGGATCTCTTCACGGCAAACAGCCTGTTGCGGCTTGCGCGGTTGCTCATCACATCCCGCGGAACAGATGCGCGAACATCCGGCTTGCGACCAGCGTTTCCGGGCGGCCGCGCAGCGTGAGCAGCACGCGCCCCGTTTCCTCGCGCCGCGCGGCGAGGATGTGGCGCGCCTGCACGACAAGCCCGCGATGCACCTGCCAGAAGCGCTGCGGATCCAGCCGCGGCAGCAGATCGCGGAGCGAGAGGCGGATCAGGTGCTCCCGCTCCGCCGTGACCACGCGGAGGTACTTGTCGGCGGCCGCGAAGTAGAGAACCTCCTCGACCGGCACGAGATGTACGACCTCGCCGGCCTGGGCCCGGATCACATGGAGCCGCGGCGCCCCGACGCCTGCGGGCGCTGGCACGGCGCGCAGCTGCGCAACCACGTTGTTGAGCGCGGCTGCGGGCTCGCGCCTGTCACCGAGCTGCCGTATCAGCCGCGCGACACAGGCAGCCAGGCGGCCCTGCTCAACCGGCTTCAGCAAGTAGTCCAGCGCCTGCGCCTCAAAGGCCCGCAACGCATATTCGTCATGCGCCGTGACGAAGACCATGAGTGGCGGCGGCACGTCATGCGGCCAGTCCTCGATGATGGCGTGTGCTGCGGCCAACCCGTCGAGGCGCGGCATCCGGATGTCGAGAAAGCAGACATCGGGCCGGTGCGCGAGCGCGGCCGCCAGCGCTGCCGCGCCGTCCGGCGCCGGGGGCAGCAGGGCAAGGCCGGGCCAGCAGGCGGCAAGCTCGGCCGCCAGCGCGGCGGCAAGCAGTGGCTCGTCCTCAGCGATCAGGGCGCGCGGGCCGGGGCTCATGGCGCAGAGGGTGCCACCGGCAGCGCTATTGGCAAGCGCAGCACCACCAGCGCGCCGCCCTCAGCATCGCCGGCCGCCGCAAGGGTGACCGACGCCGCACTCCCATGGAGGAGGCGAAGCCGCTCACGAAGCTGGACAAGGCCGAAGCGATCCTGCGCCGCCGCCGGCAGTCCCACGCCCGTGTCACGGACCCGAAGCAGGAGCTCGCCGCCTTCCCTGCGGGCGCTGATCTCGATCCGACCGCCATCGGGCTTTGGTTCGATGCCGTGGCGGATCGCATTCTCCACCGCTGGTTGGAGCAGCAGGGCCGGCACCTGTACGGGTTCCAGCGCGGTGGGGATGTCCCATCGCGCCGTAAGGCGTGCGCCAAGCCGGATCTGCATCAGGGCGAGGTAGTCCTCGATCCAGGCGCGTTCTGCGGCCAGGCTATGCGTCTCCGCGCGGCTCGCGCCGAGGGTGGCGCGCAGGAAGCCCACCAGGCGGTCGAGCATCGCCGTCGCGCGTGGCGGGTCGGTTGCGATCAGCGCGCGCAGCGTGGCGAGCGTGTTGAACAGCATGTGCGGATCGAGCTGCGCCTTGAGCGCGGCGAGCCGTGCCGCCTCGACCTGTCGGGCCAGCGCCTCCTGCCGGCCGCGGCTGTAGAAGGCGGCGGTCATGGCAACGCCCACCGCCAGCCCGAACACGGCGACGGCACCCACCCCTCCGGCCACTGCGGACGGGCCGGCCAGCATGTCGCCGAGCGCAATGCCGGCGAATACCCCGGCCGGCAGGCCGAGGCCGAGCAGCAGCGCCGCACCGCGCGGCGGCGGCCAATAATGCGGCGGGGCTGCGCCGAGCTTCCCCCTCAGCAGGAAACGTCCGAGATCCACCGCCGCCCAGGTACAGAGGCTGATCGCCAGGCTGCGCGTCAGCGCCGTGCCATAGCCCGCAGTGCCCGGTAGCACCGCCTGCGCCAGCCAGGCGGTGGGGGGAGCCAACGCGACCGCCAGCAGCAGCCGACGCCCGAGGCCGCGCGCCGCGCCGGTCGGCAACCAGGTTCGCAGCCTCATGGCACGAGGTGACGCAGGAAATGCTGAACGATCGCCGCCTGCGCTGCCGCGCGCTCCGCGGGATCGAAGCCCGGTTCGGGCCTGCCGCCCACCGGGTGCCGATCCGCTACCGTCTTCGCGACGCTGCTGGGCCAGGGCGACATGGCGTCCATATGCCCTGCCCCGGCCATCACGGCGAGTGGCGTGCAGGCGCCGCAATGCCGCAGGATGCGGTCGGCATGGAAGGCATTGGGCGTGAGGCGATCCGCCCCCGCGCGCACCACGCCGACTGGCACGGCGACCTGCGCCAGGCTGTCGGCGCGGAAGATCGCCCCGACCGGGGTGGAGACGGCGACGACGACGATGCGGGGATCCCGCCCGCCATGCCGGGCGTTATTCTCCCGCCCCAGCATGAAGTCCGGCACGTTACGGGCGGATTCGAAGCGTGCGCGGCGGGCGGCGCGCGCGGCCTCGTCCGGCAGGCCATTGTAGCAGAAGCCGAGATCGGCCTCCCCCGCGGCGAGGCAGTGGCGGATGAGGTCGCGCAAGCTCCATTCGGCGCCGACAAGCGCCATTGCCGTGATGGCGCCGGCGGAGGTGCCGTGCACGCCCACCCGGTCGAGCCGCAGCCGCGGCCCCCAATCGGGGTGCGCGGCCAGGGCGTCCAGCGCGGCGCTCGCCTCCCGCGGGCGGTGGCGCCAGGATTCCGGTCCCGCGGCGGTGACATCAGCATTGTTGTCGCCGCGGTGCAGAAGCTGCGCCACGACGAAGCCCGCTGCCGCGAGGCGCACGGCGAGGGTATGCTCGGCGAGCGGGTTGCCGCCCGTGCCGTGCGACATAAGGACCACGCGCCGGGTTCCCGGGAGGG
>JADCCH010000256.1 GCA_020252865.1 Methylobacterium sp. | reverse complement strand
GCCAATCAGGACGCCATGGCGCACCTTCGGATGGCGGTCGCCTTCCTCCTTGCCCGTGCCGCCGAGCGTGACGCCCTGCAGGATCGAGACATTGTCCTCAAGCGCGGCCGTCTCACCCACGACGATGCCGGTGGCGTGATCGAAGAAGATGCCCTTTCCGAAGGGGGCAGCCGGATGGATATCCGTCTGGAACACCGCCGAGGACAGGCTCTGGAGATAGAGCGCGAAATCGTGCCGCCGGGTCTTCCAGAGCCAATGCGCGAGGCGATGGGTCTGGATCGCCTGGAAGCCCTTGAAATACATCACAGGCTCGATCACCCGGTCGCAGGCCGGGTCGCGATCCATCACCGCACCGATATCCGCGCGCAGGATCTCGCGATAGGACGGATTGGCTTCGACGAATTCGGCAAAGGCCTGCCGGATCAGCGTCGCGGGGAGATCCGCATGGTGAAGGCGCTCGGCGATGCGATGCGCGACCGCCGCCTCGATGCCCGGCTGCTGGAGGATCGTCGCGAGCATCACGCCGGCGAGCGAGGGCTCGGCGCTGCGCACGGCCTCCGCCTCGGCCCGCAGCTTCGACCAGACGGGATCAACCTGCGAGACGGCATTGCGGCGTTCGGCGGAAGTTCCGGGCCCCATGGGCGATCCTCCGGTTGAAACAGAACGAGACGTCATTTTGATGTTAGGGTCAGCCGGCAAGAATTGCGACCCCCGACACAATCAAATCAGCGCGAAGGCTTCACCGCGCGCCGCGTTCGCTGTCAAAAAACGCAAGCACGGCAGCGCGATGGGTCTTGTCGCCGACGGCGAGATTGTGGTCGCGCCCCACGATGTCAAAGGCCCGCGCCTCGGGCATCACGGCGGCAAGCGGCTGAGGCGGGCCGGCGATGGCATCATTCGTGCCCACGCAGATGATGGTCGGCACGCGGATGCTCGCGGCCTCCTCCCGCGTCAACGCCTGACGCGAGCCACGGATACAGGCTGCCAGCGCGGCAAGATCGCCCCTGTTCGCTTCGGCGAAGAGGCGGAACATGCGCTGGGTGGGATCGGTGATTGTGGATTTATCCTCCGCTTCAAGCGCTTCCGCGATGCCCAGCGGCAGGCCCAGGCCATCGATGAGATGCAGGCCGAGGCCGCCGAGGGCCAGCGCCCGCACCCGCGCGGGGTGGCGCAGGGCAAGGAAAGCCGAGATGCGCGCGCCCATCGAGTAACCCTGCACGAAAGCGCGGCCGATCCCGAGATGATCCAGCAGGGCCACGGCATCGCCTGCCATGAGGTTCGTGTCATAGGCTTCGGGGTCACGCGGGTTGTCGGAAGCGCCATGGCCGCGATTCTCGATCGCAACGACACGATAGCCCGCCGCGGCATAGGTCTTGATCCAGGCCGGGCCTTCCCAGTTCGTGGAAATGGACGAGGCAAAGCCGTGGATCAGCAGCACGGGCGTTCCGTGTCCGCCATCGAACCGGTCTAGATAAGCGAGGTTCAGGCCGTCATGGTGAAAGAACTTCAGCATGGTGGGGGCCTATCGCGCTCCCCTTTCGCTGGCAAGGGGAAGCCTTGCGGCCGATCGGGAAAGGAAGCGCCAACCAATCGCGGACTTGGAGGATGCGATCGAAGCAGCTAGAAGTCTTTCTCGATCCAGATCGTCAGGAGCTGTCCATGGCTGCAACGTCCATACCGCATTTCCGGAACGATGCCGGCCTGCCGGTCATTCGCGTGGCGGCCAAGGAATTCATGTGCATCGGCGCGAAACCACCCTTCGACCATCCGCATATCTTCCTCGACATGGGTTCCGAGGCCGAGATCGTCTGTCCCTATTGCTCCACCCTCTACCGTTACGATCACAGCCTCGGCCACGCCATCTGCGCGCCGGCCGATGCCCTCTGGCATGATTCCAGGGCCGCCTGAGGAGGCGAAGCCGGCCATGCCGGAAGACAGGACCGCCTCTGTTGCCTCGCGCCACGCCCTGATCGTCGGTGCCGGCATTGGTGGACTTGCGACCGCCCTGTTTCTGGTGCGCGCGGGGTGGCGGGTCACCCTCGCCGAGCGCGAGACCGTGCTGCATGAGGTCGGCGCAGGCCTTCAGCTCTCGCCCAACGCCACCCGGCTGCTTGCCCGGCTCGGCATGATGGCGGATTTCACCGATCTCGCCGTGCGGCCTCAGGAGATGGTAGTGCGCCGGCACGATGGCCAGGTTCTGGCCCGCCCCGTTCTGGGCAAGCAGGCCGAGCAGCGCTTCGGCGCGCCCTTCCTCGTCATTCATCGCGGCGATCTGCAGAAGGTATTGCGGCAGCGCGCGGAGAAGGCGCAGGGCATCGAGATCCGCCTTGGCCATCGCGTCACCGATCTGCGCGAGACCGACAGCGAGGTGACCGGCATTTTCGACACCGCCAGCGGCGAGCAGCGGATCAACGCCGACCTGCTGATCGGTGCCGATGGCCTGTGGTCTCGCGTGCGCCCAATTTCGGGCCTGCCCCAGCCGTCGCAGCCTCAGGAGAAAACCGCCTGGCGCGGGCTGATCCCCCGCGAGGCCGCGCCGATCTTCGCGCGGGAGGCGAAGGTCAATCTCTGGCTGGGCCCCGACGCGCATCTCGTGCATTATCCCGTCTCGGGCGGGGAAGCGGTGAATGTCGTGGCCATCATCGACGAAACCTGGCTCGAGGAGGGCTGGAACGCGCCGGGTGATCCGGATGTGCTCTCGCGCCTCTTCGCGAATTGGGGGGCGGATGC
>JADCCH010000255.1 GCA_020252865.1 Methylobacterium sp. | reverse complement strand
GACATTTGTCCAATCCGGGTGGTGGTTCATCTTCTCCGCTTCAAGCGCCACCTGGCTCATGAAACCGAAAGCCTCCACGAAATCCTCGAAGCTGAAGCGCTGCGAGATTGCTTCGCGCGCCTCATCATAATTCCAGCGTGGCAGGGTTTCGAGCGCGGCCTTCCGGGCCGCAGGGGCAAGGGTTCTGGTCATGAAAAGCCTCTTCAGTGCAGCGGATAGGCGGCTTCCACGATATAGGGCCCGCCACCGACCATGTCGCGGGCCGAGAACAAAGCAAATTGGTCCGCGATGAATTCCACTCCAAACATATGCCCATGGGCCGAGAGATAATCGGCGAGAACCAGCGTGGAAGCGCCGCGCAACCGCGCGAGCGTGATGTGGGGCACGAATTTTCGCTGCTCCGGCGGCAGGCCAAGCCGCCTCAGGCGCCGCTCGCTGTCGGCCTGAAGTCCCAGCAGGGGTCGCGAGGGCTCGATCGCGGCATGAAGCGTGTGCGGCTTGTCCCCGCCAAACACGCCAAGACCCGTGAGGCGCACACGGACCGGCTCGCCGTAGAGATCGGCCAGCTCCTCATCCACCGCATTGGCGAGGCGGCGATCGATATCGCCGATGAAGCGGAGCGTGACGTGATAATCGGAAGGGTCGACCCAGCGGGCACCCGGCAAGCCTGCACGGAGCAGGGAGAGCCTCGTCGAGATGCTCTCCGGCACTTCGAGACCGATGAAGAGCCGTGGCATGGCACCCTCCCCCGAATCACGCTGACAGGGTCAGGCTAGCAAGAGCGCGTGAATTTCATGCATTCTTTTTCCATGGCCATCCACAGGCGATGATCAGGTCTTCCGGAACACCCGGAGAGTCTCGAAACGCGGCTCTTCAAGCAGGCCCGCACGGCTGGCAATGGGAGGGATGAGGCGCTCCGCGACGTCATAGGCGAAGGAGCCGGTATAAAGGAACAACCGCCCGCCGGATGCGAGCTTGCCGGCCATGCCCTCGATCAGACCCGCATCATCGAGGCTCGCGAAAGGCGCATTGTTCGCGGACCAGAACTCGCCGACATGGAACAGGGTGACAATGTCGAATTCGGGCAGAAGCGCGAGATTGGTCTGGTAGATATCCGAGAAAAGCACCTTGTAGTGCTTGCCCAGCACGGGGTTCTCGACCACGAGGCGGATATAGCTCGAATATTCGGCCTCGGTCGCGGTGATTCCGAGCACGGAATGCCCGCCCGCCGGCGCCTGCAGGCCGACATGATGGTGATCGCCCGTGCCGAAATGGAAGATCCGCTGGTTCTTGAGGCCATGCGCGGCAAGGCAGCGCGTGAAATGCACATCGCAGGGGCATTGCTTCTCGTCGAGCGGCCAGGGATCTTTCCAGAGATCGAGTTTCGACATGCGCGCTTCCTTCCTCGCTTGGCCGTCTTTTTCTCTGCTTGTGGCCGCCTGAACGAGGGCTGACAAGACTTCACGCCTTCGGCAGCGATTTCAGGAAGGCTTCGACCGTCGGCAGGATGCGCTCGACAATCACGCGCACGCCGGCAGGATTGGGGTGGATGCCATCGGCGAGATTGAGCTTCGCATCGCCTTGAAGGCCATCGAGAAAGAACGGATAGAGCATCGCGCCATGCTTCCGGGCGAGGCGCGGATAGATGGCATCGAAGGCCTTGGCGTAGATCTCGCCGTTGTTGCGCGGCGCATGCATGCCGGCGATCAGCACCGGAATGTTGCGCGCCTTCAGCCTGGTCAGGATCTGGTCGAGCGCTTTCTCCGGGATGGCCGGATCGAGCCCGCGCAGCGCGTCATTCGCGCCGAGTTCGAGGATCACGCCATCGGTGCCATCGGGCACGGACCAATCGAGCCGCTCGAGGCCGCCCGTGGTGGTATCGCCGGAAACGCCGGCATTCTCGATCACCACCTCATGCCCCTTCGCCTTCAGCGCCGCTTCCAGCACCGAAGGAAAGGCATCCTTTCCCGCAAGCTGGTAGCCCGCCGTCAGGCTGTCGCCCAGAGCGACAAGCCGGATGGTGCGCGCCTCGGCCATCGTGCCTGCCATCAGAAAGCCCCAGAGAACTGCGAGGGATGCAAAAAAGGGCCGGGCAGCATGCGCCGCAGCCAGTCCGCAGAATCGAAATCGCATCGCCGGGAACCCTTTCGTGGTCCGGTTTCCTGGAATTAAGTCGGCCGCCATCATCTGAAGGCGATCGCTGTCGTATACATGATTCAGTTGGTCTGCACGCGGCCCCGCCGCAAGCGGGGAAGATTTTGAGCATGATGACGAAAATGGTCGAAACCGAGGCCGAGCCGGCGATCCGCATGCGTGATATCGATCTGAGCCTGGGCTCCGGCGCATCGCGTGTGCACATCCTCAAGAAGTTGTCGCTCGATATTCCGCGCGGTCTCGCGGTGGGCCTCGTCGGCCCGTCCGGTTCCGGCAAGACAACCCTGCTGATGACCGCCGCAGGTCTCGAACGGCCGGATACGGGTGAAATTCACATCGCGGGCGAGAACATCACCGGCTATTCCGAGGACAAGCTCGCACAGTTCCGCGGGCGGAACATCGGCATCGTCTTCCAGTCCTTCCACCTCATTCCCACGCTCACGGCCCGCGAGAACGTGGCGATTCCCATGGAGCTTGCAGGCGCGGATGACGCTTTTGAACGCGCGGAAGCCGAATTGCGGGCCGTGGGCCTCGACCATCGCCTGAACCATTATCCCGGCCAGCTCTCGGGCGGCGAGCAGCAGCGCGTGGCAATTGCCCGCGCACTCGCGCCTCGCCCGGCCATCGTGGTCGCGGATGAGCCAACCGGCAATCTTGATGAAGCCACGGGCCGCGAGATCATCGCGCTGCTCTTCCGCCTGAAGCGTGAGCGGGGCACCACGCTGCTGCTGGTCACGCATGATACGGGCCTGGCGGAATCCTGCGATCGCGTCGTGCGCATCCGCGCGGGGCAGATCGTTGAGCAGCGCGATCTCCTCGGGGCAGCGGAATGAGCGCCTATTCCTTGAACGGCATCCCACTCATCGGCCGGCTGGTGAAGCGCGAATTGCGCGCATCCCTTGGCCAGTTCGGCATTCTCATCGCCTGCATCGCGCTGGGCGTGGCTGCGATCGTCGGCGTCGTGAGCCTGTCGCGGGCGCTGACCGACGGCCTGACCCGCGAGGGCAAGCTCATTCTCGGCGCCGATGCCGCCTTCACCCTGATCCAGCGCGAGGCGGCTCCAGCCGAACGCGCCGCGCTGGAGCGCGAGGGTCGCGTTTCTGTGCAGATCCTCAGCCGCGCCATGGCGCGCGCCGCGAGCGACGAGAGCGCACTGGTCGAGATCAAGGCCGTGGAGCAAGCTTACCCCGTGGCGGGCAAGGTCGGCCTGGAAGGCCTGAACGGGACCAAGCCAACCGACCTCCAAGCGCTTCTGGCCCCCGATGCCAGCGGCCTGGCGGGGCTCGTGGTCGACCCGCTGCTGACGGGCCGGCTCGGAATCGGAATCGGTGATCGCCTGCGCATCGGGGAAGCGGAATTCCACATCGCCGCCCATCTCATCAGCGAGCCGGACAAGCTCTCCGGCGGGTTCGGGTTTGGCCCGCGCGTACTGATGAGCACCGAAGCCATGCGGCTCACCGGCCTCATCCAGCCGGGTTCGCTGACGCGGTTCTCCTACCGGCTCGATCTCGGCGCCAATGCCGATGAGGCGCGGCTGGCAGCCGCCCTCGATTCCATTGCCAGGGCCGTGCCCGATGCCGGCTGGCAGGTGGTGACGCGCCTGCGCGCCTCGCCCGGCCTCGAACGGCAGATCGGCCGCTTCACGCAGTTCCTCTCGCTGGTGGGCCTCACGAGCCTGCTGATCGGCGGGGTGGGCGTGGCCAATGCCACCCGCGCCTTCGCCGACAGACAGATCCCGCGCATCGCGACGCTGAAGAGCCTCGGCGCCTCGGGCCGCTTCGTGTTCTTCTCGGCGCTGGCGCAGGTTCTGGCCTTCGCGCTGATCGGCATCGTCATCGGGCTCGCGCTCGGAACGCTCCTGCCGCAGACAGCCCTGCTGGCGTTCGGCGATCTGCTCCCCTTCCCGCTGCAGATCGGCATCTACCCTCGCGAGCTTATGCTCGGCCTCGGCTATGGCGTGGTGACGGCGACTGCCTTCGCGCTCTGGCCATTGCTGCGGGCCCGCGCCGTGCCGCCGAACGTGCTGTTCCGCGACGAGATCTCCGCGCCGCATTGGCGGCCGGGCATCATCGATATCGCGATCGTGGCGCTGGCCATCATGGCCTTCGGGTTTCTGGTCGTGGAGACCGCGACAGAAAAGCGCATCGCCACGATCTATCTGATCTCGGCGGGCGGCGCCCTGCTGACGCTGCGGCTGGTTTCCGCGCTCGTCATGCGGCTCGGCGCGCGCCTGCCCCGTGCGAAAAACCCGATTCTCCGCGTCGCGATCGCCAACCTGCATCGGCCGGGCAGTCTCACGCCTTCGGTCATTCTTTCGCTCGGCCTCGGGCTGACGCTGATCGTCGCGCTGATGCTGATCGACACCAACCTCGTGCGACAATTCCGCGCGACTCTCCCCGGCCTCGCGCCGAGTTTCTTCTTCATCGACATCCCCTCGCGCGAGATGGATCGCTTCGAGGCCTTCCTGAAGGCCGAGGCGCCGGGCGGCGAGGTGGTGCGGACCCCGCAATTGCGCGGGCGCATCGTGGAGATGCGCGGCCTCGGCGCCGGCGAATTCCGCGGCGTGGAGGATGCCTGGGTGTTCGAGGGCGATCGCGGCATCACCTATGCCGCGGTGCCGCCGGAGGGGTCCCGCGTGGTGGAAGGTCACTGGTGGCCAGCCGATCATCGCGGTGCGCCACAGGTTTCGTTCTCGAAGGACATTGCCGACAATCTGGGCCTCAGGGTGGGCGATACGGTCACGGTGAATGTTCTGGGCCGCCGCATCACCGCCACCGTGGCGAACCTGCGCGAAATCCGCTGGCAGCAGATCGGCATCAACTTCATTATGGTCTTCTCGCCGAACACCTTCACAGGGGCACCGCATACCTTCCTCGCGACCGTGACGCTGCCACGCGGCACGACGGCTCAGACGGAAATCGCACTAGCCCGGAAAATCGCGCGCGAATTCCCCGCAATCAGCTCCGTGCGCGTGAAGGAGGCGCTCGCGGCCGCCGACAGCCTGGTCTCGCAACTCGTCTTCGCCATCCGCGCGGCGAGCGCGATCGCGCTGGTGGCGAGCATCCTGGTGCTGGGCGGCGCACTGGCGGCATCGGCCCGCACGAGGCAGCGCGAAAGCGTGATCCTGAAGACGCTGGGCGCGACGCGCTCGACGCTCTTGCAGGCCATGATCATCGAATACTCGGCGCTCGGTGCCATTGCCGTGATATTCGGCATTGTCTGCGGAGTAGCCGGAGCGTCGCTCGTGGTGTCCGGCCTCATGCGACTGGAATTCGCTCTGCCGCTGGCGTCAACACTCTCGATGGCGTTTTCTGCCTTTGTTATCACAATTATTCTTGGCTTGATCGGGACGTGGCACATACTGGGGCAAAAACCTGCTCCATACTTGCGCCATGCTTGAAGACTTGCGCAGTTTAATTTCGCCGATATTCTGACATAATTGTTGAAGTCGGGGCGGCATCGTGCCGCCTAGCCTTAAATCGGAGATCGCTACACTCCCCCCTCT
>JADCCH010000254.1 GCA_020252865.1 Methylobacterium sp. | reverse complement strand
GCGGCGATCGGCGCGGCGATCGGCGATCCCCTCGGGCTCTCGCCGGAAGCGGCGGCGGAAGCGATTCTCCGCGTCGCGAATGCCCGCATGGCTGGCGCGATCCGGCTCGTCTCCATCGAGCGCGGGCATGATCCGGGACGTTTCGCGCTGGTGCCTTTCGGCGGCGGGGGGGCCTTGCATGCCGGCGCTCTGCTGAAGGAGGTCGGGCTTAAAGCCGCGCTCGTGCCGCGTTTTCCGGGTGTCACCTCGGCCTTGGGATGCGTGATCGCGGATATCCGCCACGATCAGGTGCAGACATTGAATCTCGCTCTGAAGGGGCTGGATTGTGGCGCGCTTTCTGCCCGCATGGCCGGCGAGGCGGAGGCCGCGCGGAATGTGGTGGAGCGCGCCGGCCTGCCTATCGAAGGTGTGGAGATCCGCTTCGAATTCGACATGCATTATCTCGGACAGACGCATACCGTGGCGGTGCCGTTCAGAGCCGAGCCGGGTCAGACATTCACCGAAGAGGATATGCGGCAGGCTTTCGAGGTGGCCTACAGTCAGGCCTTCAGCCGGTTGCTGCCGGGCATCGGGGTGAAGATCGTCAACCTGCGGACGACGGCCATCGGCAAGCGCCCGGCCTTCGATCTCGCGATGCTCGCGCCGAAGGCCGGCGGCACGCTGGAGGCCGCGCGCCGGGGCGAACGCGACGTGTGGTTCGACGGCGCCTTCCACGCGACGCCGATCTTCGCGCGGCTGGAATTGCCCGTGGGCGTGCGGATCGCCGGCCCCGCGATCCTCGAACAGCCGGATGCGACTATCGTGGTCGATCCCGGTCTGGTCACGCGGGTTGATTCCCTCGGCAACATCCTCCTTGAGCGAAATTCGATCTGAGTGAATCAGATCGACCGCTCTCTGTTTTTGTTATGGATCGCATTTTCTTCGATCAACCGGTATCCACTTGATCGCAAAAATGCTCGAGAGAGGGCGTGACTGGAGAAGGCTTGATGGCCGAAACCCCGGATTGGTCTAGGACCGCGATCCTGCTGGTCGACCTGCAGAATGATTTCATCCATCCCGCTGGCGCCTATGCGCGGGGCGGGCAGGGCGCGGCACAGCTCGCGGCGCTTCCCGCGCGCCTTCAGCCGCTGGTGGCGAAGGCGCGCGCGAAAGGCGTGCCCATCCTCGCGACACTCTTCACGCTCGTGCCGGGGCGGGGCGGCGCACCGCTCATCTCGCCGCATCTGAAGGCGTTGCGGCCCTTCGTCACGCGCGGTGATTTCGCGCCGGGAAGCTGGGGGCAGGCGGTGGTGGACGAACTCCAGCCCATCGACATGAGCGTCGAGAAGATCGCCTATTCCGCCTTCTACATGACGCGTCTGGAATGGCTCTTGCGCAAGACCGGCATCGGGCATCTCGTGGTCGGCGGCATCGTGACGAATGGCGGGGTCGCCTCCAGCGTGCGCGATGCGCATGTGCGCGATTTCGGCGTGACGGTGCTTGACGATGGCTCCGCGGCGTTTTCTCCCGTCACTCACGCCGAGGCCATCGCCGGGCTGAAGCCGGTGTCGCGCATCCGCGCGATCGCGCAAGTCATCCGGGAGATGGAATGATGGCGGAGATGGGGGCATGACGCGTGTCACGCCGATGCCGGAAACTTTCGATCTCGAGACGCGGCTCGTGATCATCGGCGCGGGCGCGGCGGGGCTCGTCGCGGCGCTTGTGGCGGCTGAAGCGGGGCTCGAACCTCTGGTCATCGAGCGCGATGCTTTGCCTTCTGGTTCCACGGCGCTTTCCGCAGGGCTGATCCCGGCGGCGGGCACGCGCTGGCAGGCGGCTGCCGGCATCGCGGATAGTCCGGAACTCTTCGTCCGGGACATCCAGGCCAAGGCCAAGGGCAAGGCCGAACCGATTCTGGCCGAGGCCGTCGCGCGCGCCATCGGCCCCCGGCTCGAATGGCTCGCGGAGAAGCATGGCCTTGCTTTCTCCGTCATCGAGAATTTTCGCTATCCCGGCCATAGCGCCGCGCGCATGCACGGCCTGGCCTCGCGTTCCGGCCGCGAACTCATCGATCGCCTCCGTCACGCGGCGGAGGAAGCGGGCATCGCGGTCGTCACCGAGGCGCGGGCCGAGACGCTGCATGTGGACGGGACGGGGCGGCCGGCCGGCGTGACGATCACACGGCCCGATGGCACGCGCGAGAGCATCGGCGCGCAGGCGATCCTGCTCGCCTGCAACGGGTATGGCGGCAATCCCGCACTCGTGGCAAAGCTCATCCCCTCGCTCGCGGGCGCGCTCTATTTCGGCCATCCCGGCAATCAGGGCGATGCTTTGCTCTGGGGCGAGGCGCTGGGCGCGGCAACACGGGATCTTTCGGGCCATCAGGGGCATGGCTCTGTGGCGCATCCCCATGGCATCCTCATCACCTGGGCGACGATCACCGAGGGCGGCGTGCAGGTCAATCGCGACGGCCAACGCTTTTCGAACGAAGCCGAGGGTTATTCCGAGCAGGCCGCGCGCGTGGCGGGTCAGCCCGGCGGCGTGGCTTATTCGATTTTCGACGTCCGTATCGCGGGGGTGGCCCGACAATTCGAGGATTTCCGCCTCGCCGAGGCACAAGGCGCGCTGGTTTCGGCGGGGAGCTGGCTTGAACTTGCGGGCAAGCTCGGCCTCGAGGTCGCGGCGCTCGAAGCGACCATGGCCGAGGTGGATTCCCTCAAGGTCGCCGGGGGATGCGACGCGTTCGGGCGCGATTTCGCAGGTGTTCCGAGGCTCACGGCGCCCTTCTGCGCCGTGCGGGTCGAAGGCGCGCTCTTCCACACCCAGGGTGGGCTGGCTGTGAATGCCGAGGCGCAGGTGCTTCACGAGAATGGCTCGGCCATTCCCGG
>JADCCH010000253.1 GCA_020252865.1 Methylobacterium sp. | reverse complement strand
GGTTCCGCTGCTTTCCCGTCGGCCGTTCAAGCGGCCGGATTTCGATATCCTGGTGTTTTAAAGCGCATTCGCGTGACAGGTTCAAGACATCTACTTTGCCGGTTTACAATCGCGCCGGTCAGGTTCCATCCGGCACAAGGAAGGCGACCCGGACCGAATCAAGGGCCGACCTGCGTTCCTTGCCCTGCTCGATGCGGATCAGCATGCGGTGAAAGCGGAGCACACCCGCTTCCGAAGCGGGTTGACCAGTGTGTCGTTCGAGATCCTTTCCATGGAGGCGCATGCGGCGGCATCCGCGCGGCAAAACGGCTACCACATCCACGAAACCTCCTCACAAGCGCCGATCCCGCGCAGCAGGTTCGTGCTTGGAGCATTTTCCGACCAGGTGGATACCGGTTGATCGAAGAAAATGCGATCAATCACAAAAACATGGAGCGGTCGATCTGGTTCATTCAGATCGAATTTCGCTCTAGGGGGCGCGAAGCCGCCGAAGAAATTCGGGGCGGTTCGATTTTCGCCAGGGCACAGGCCGGAAAGCTCGCCAAAAACAGCCGCAAAACCTGAAGTTGGAAGCTTGGAAAAAGCGGATTTTGGCAACCGTTCCCATTCAACTGACAAGAAGCTTTTCCAAGCCATCCGTTTCAGCCATCTGGTTCAGAGCCATGTGCCAGCGCAGAAAATCCGGGACTGGCCAGGAACTTCACCAAATGGTGGGCGCGACAGGGATTGAACCTGTGACCCTTCGCGTGTGAAGCGAATGCTCTCCCGCTGAGCTACGCGCCCGATCTTTGCGGGATACGCGAGAAGGACGGCGCCCGTCAAGCGCAGGGTGCGGGGAGCTTGCCGGCCCTGCAAGACATTCTTGCAGGGGGCGTCGAGCATCGTCACAAAAATACAACACAGCCGCTGCGGCTTGCGCGCCATCCGCTTACACGTGCTCACGCTTCCGTGAGGGGACTTGCCTTGTTGACCTTTAGCTCGGCATAGAACAGCCTTCTTGTAATCGATATCCAGTGCCGAATCTCCGGGAGTTGGCCCATGCGCCTCATCCGCTCGCTTGTCCTTGCCGGTCTCGCCGGTCTTGCCGGTTTCTCGACCCTGTCGCATGCCGCTGCCGAAATAGACCCCGTGACCCGCCAGCCGCTCTACCTGGCGGATGATGTCCGGTTCTTTGCCTCGCCCATTCCCCGCCAGGAGGTGGAGTACAGGGGCCGCCACGCGCCGGGCACCATCGTGGTGGATACCAACGAGAAGCGTCTCTACCTCGTGTTGCCGAATGGCCGCGCCATGAAATATGGCGTGGGCGTGGGCCGCCCCGGCTTCTCGTGGGCTGGCACCAAGACCATCACCCGCAAGGCTGAGTGGCCGTCCTGGACTCCGCCGGCCCAGATGCTGCGGCGCCGCCCTGATCTGCCGCGCTTCATGCCCGGTGGCGAGGGCAACCCGATGGGCGCCCGCGCGCTCTATCTCGGGACCTCGCTCTACCGCATCCATGGCTCGAACGAACCGGAGACGATCGGTCAGGCCGTGTCATCGGGCTGCATCCGCATGCTCAACACGGATGTGATCGATCTCTACGAGCGCGTCCGTGTCGGCACCCGCGTGGTCGTGGTGCGCTGAGCGCGCGCGCGGCTGCCGATTTCAGGGCCTGTCCTTGCGGGACCGGCCCTTTTGTTTCAGCCCCTCTTCCTTCAGCGACGAGGCAGGAGCCTTGGCTCGCGGCTCAGGCCCTTCTCGGCGAGTTCCGCCTCGTATTCGGCCATGATGGCCTCGCCCTGGCTCGCGAAGCGGCGGAGAAGCGGCCAGCCAAAGATGCCGCTGTCATGCATGTCGTCGAAGCGGATGCGGATGGCGTAGTTTCCCACGGGCTCGACGCCGAGGATCATCACGTGGATCTTGCCGGGGACGGTCTTGCGCTCGGAGGGCGAATGCCCCTGCACTTCTGCGGAAGGCGAGCGCACGCGCAGCAATTCGGCCGAAATTGTTCCAGAATATCCGTCATCGAAGGCGACGAGCAGCGATTTGCGGTCCTGCGCGACGCGCAACTCGGTGGGCCAAGCGGTGTTGTCGGTCATTTCGGAGGCCTTGTGGTTTCAAGCAATCTCGCGCCCGGCTTTGGCGAGAGGCGCAACGTCGAGTTAGGGCGAAGAAAGGCTCTTGCCAACACGTCGCCTCTTGCCAACGTAAAACCTCTTGCCAAAGCCGATGGGCGCGGCAGTTTATGGACAGACAGGAAGGGAGCGGACTGACCGCAACCCGCCAGAGGATGAGTTCTGGTTCATGACCACGCCCGAGAAATCCCCTGCCCCGGCTTTTGAACTGGTCGATCCATTCGGTCGCGGGATCGAATATCTGCGCGTTTCGGTGACGGATCGCTGCGATTTCCGCTGCGTCTATTGCATGAGCGAGCATATGAGCTTCCTGCCGAAGCAGGATCTTCTGACGCTTGAGGAACTCGATCGCCTCTGCTCCGCTTTCGTGCGGCGCGGTGTGCGGAAGCTGCGCATCACCGGCGGCGAGCCCCTGGTGCGGCGGGACATCATGACCCTCTTCCGCTCGCTCTCGCGCCATCTCGATTCGGGCGCATTGCAGGAACTCACGCTCACCACGAATGGCTCGCAGCTGCAGCGCTTCGCGCGGGAACTCGCCGAATGTGGCGTGAAGCGCATCAATGTCTCGCTCGACACGCTCGATGCCGAGAAATTCCGCGCCATTACCCGCTGGGGCGCGCTCGACAAGGTGCTTGCGGGCATTGATGCAGCCCAGGAGGCCGGCCTCGAGGTGAAGATCAACGCGGTGGCGCTGAAGGATTTCAACGAGGACGAGTTCCTGCCCATGATCCGCTGGGCGCATGGCCGCGGCATGGACATCACCTTCATCGAGGTCATGCCGCTGGGCGAGGTCGACGGCCATCGCGCCGATCAATACCTGCCGCTGAGCCAGATGCGCGCGGGCCTGATGGACCACCTCACGCTCGAGGAATCGAGCCATCGCACGGGTGGACCGGCGCGCTACTTCACCGCGCAGGAAACGGGAGGGCGCATCGGCTTCATCACGCCGCTCACGCATAATTTCTGCGAGAGCTGCAACAGGGTGCGCCTCACCTGCACCGGCACGCTCTTCATGTGCCTCGGCCAGGAAGATGCTGCTGACCTGCGCAAGCCCTTGCGGCAAAGCGAGAGTGATGAAGCGCTCATGCGCGCGATCGAGGCGGCGATTTCCCGCAAGCCCAAGGGGCATGATTTCGTGATTGACCGGAAGACGAACATTCCGGCCGTCGGCCGTCACATGAGCATGACGGGCGGCTAGAGCATGCTGTGAAAAAGTGGAATCCGGTTTTTCACAAAAAAGCATGCGATAATAATAAGATAAGAGCATGATGTGCTTCCGTCTGAACACATCATGCTCTAGAAGACTGTTGCTTCGACGCTTTTTCTTGACGCGCGCGGCTTCCCCCTTCGCTTGAAAATGCCTTGATCAGAGCCGATAGGCCATCCGCACGCCACCCCAATGCTGGCCGCGGATGCGGATGGGCGCATCCACTTCCTTCATCTGCACGACCACGCCATTGCCCATTTCGCGATTGTAGGTCTGGATCAACGAATCGCCGATGACGCGGGCGGCCAGAAGGCCGGCACGATCATCGAAGATCCGGCGGTTGCGGCAATTCGCGATGTTCCAGGCGCGATCACCCGGCCGCTGCGGCTGGCTGAACTTGCGGTTATGCACCGGAATGTAGCCGTTGCGGTCGATCGCCAGCGCGAAGACCATCTGGCTGTCGACCGAGAGCGCGTTCTCGAGGATGGGCGGCAGCACGGCATCGAAACAGGAAAGATACTGCGTCTCGTATTGCACGGGATCTGTTCCCGCGATGGGCCGGTAATTCACATCGAACAGGCTCGGCATGCTGAGCTTGCCGGACTTCAATTCATGATCGATCACCCCGGTGATCTCTGCCGCGAAATTCACCGCACGCTCGACGAGCGGCTGGTGGACTTCCCGGAACGATCCGACCTCGCGGCTGACCGCTTCCATGAGTGTCGCGGGCGGATCGGCGAAGGCGCAGTGGATGCCGAGGGCCGAGACATTCACGACCTTGAGGCGCATGGTGCCGAGGCGCGTCGCCTCGACATCCAGAACCGTGCCGATGGCGGGCGCGAAGCCTTCGAACGGGCGAATGAGCATGCCGCCTTCGCTGACATCGAAGCTGTGAGCGCTGAGCGTGCCGACACCGTTCCGAATGCGCAACGCGAGATCGATGGGAAAGCGCTCATGCCGCCGGCGATTGGCGATCGGCATCGAACGCAGCACCGTGACGACACGGCGGCCAAGCTGCGAGGCCTCGCCCGCAGCCTGACGGCTGATCTCGTTCGCATCAAGGCTGTTCTGCCGCGCTTCAGCGACGACATCGGCGATGGAGCTGACCTCGCGGGCAACGCCAACCACCGCAACCTGCGCGTTTTCCATCTGCTGGCGCAGGTTGTCGATGGTCGTGCGCTGCTCCTGCACGGCATCGGAAATGCCGGCGCAGATCGGGGCGAGGTCGGCGATATCGGCGGAGATGCCGGTCATCCCCGCAATGGCGCGCCGAGTCACGGTTTCGAGCGCCGCCATGCGATCGCGGATGGCGGAAACGGCCTGCGCGGATGCGACGGACAAGGCCTTCACCTCCTGCGCCACAACCGAGAAGCCACGACCGGCCTCGCCGGCGCGTGCCGCCTCGATGGTGGCATTGAGCGCCAGCAGATTGGTGCGGGAAGCGATCTCGCCAATCGCGTTCAGCTGGTTGCCGATCTCCTGGACCGCTTCGCCGAGGCTCTGGAAATCGCGCGTGGAGGCTTCGGCGCGGTTCTGCGCGGAGGCGCTGCAGCAATGGACCTGCTCGATGGTGCCGACGATCTCACTGGCAGCCCCAGCCAGCATATCGGTGGATTGCGAGACGCCGGCGACCTGATCGCTGACGGATTGACTGTGATGGCGCAGACGATCGATGGCCGTCTTCACCGCATCGAGACGCGTGATGCTCTGTCCGAGTTGCGCGGAGGCATCGCTGCTCTCGCGCGACAGGTCACTGGAGATGCGAAGGACATCCTCCTCGAAAAGGTCCAGTGCAGGCATCATGGCCGCATCGGCAGATTTTACATCCACGACCGGGACGGGAGCGACCGCAGCTTCGACGCCCTCGGGAAGCGCCGCAGGCAGCGATTTACGTCTGTAAAAAAGGCGTAATCTGGAGGTCATGCGCGGGCCTTGGAACAGGAAATCGGGATGTTGTGCCTCGCCACGAAGGCTGCCTTCTGCAGGATTACCGGGTTCATCCAATTAACATGCGCAGTTTAAGCCCAGGTTAATGCTACCGATTGCCATCGAGGCGACGTTCCGATGATTGCCCTGCCCGAATGCATCCGCTACGACGGAATCCTCGCGCGGCTCCCCCGGGGGTTTCCCTGCACCTGACCGCCCGCCGGGCGGCTTTGTTCGAGATCGGCCGGGACAGATGCCGCAAAGCCAGACCAACCTGCGCAGCATTCTCGCGATGATGCTTGCCATGCTGGTTTTCACCGGCAATGACGCCTTCATGAAATATGCCCGGACCACGCTCGATACCGGGCAGGCCCTGATCATCCGTGGCCTGTTCAGCTTCTCGGCTCTGGTGATCGTCGTGTTCATCACACGCAGCTTCAGCGATCTGCGCCATAGTGTGAGCCGATTCGCGCTGATGCGAGCGGGCCTCGAGGGCGTCATCGCCATGCTCTATATCGGCGCGCTGGCGGGCATCGGGCTTGCGGAAGCGATCGCCATCACCATGCTCGCGCCGTTCTTCATCACGGCGGCCTCGACGCTGTTCCTGGGCGAGAAGGTGGGCTGGCGCCGCTGGAGCGCGATCATGGTCGGATTCATCGGCATTCTTCTGGTGCTGCGACCCGAGGGGCGCGTCGTGCCGATCTGGGCCGTGGCGATGGTGTTCGGCTGCACCGTGCTGATTGCCCTGCGCGATACCCTCACGCGGTGGATGCCGGACCATTTGCCAAGCCTGATGCTGACGCTGGCGGCCTCCTGCGGCACGCTGGTGGCCGGTGCCCTTCTCGCCTTGCAGGAGGGTGTCTGGAAACCCATTCCGCCTGACATCCTGATGGCGTTGGCGGCGTCGGCCGTGCTGGTCCTCATCGGCAATTACGCGATCATCGAGGCGCATCGCGAGGCCGATCTCTCGGCTGTGGCGCCCTTCCGGTACAGCGTGATCGTCTGGGCGGTGATTGTCGGTTTCCTGATGTTCGGCGATGTGCCGAGCCCTGTCGCGATGGCGGGGCTGATGCTCATCCTGGCGAGCGGCGTCTACATGATCCACCGGGAGCGCGCGCGCCGGCGCGGCGAACGCGCGGCAGGCCCGCCCGCCTGAGCCTGTGCGCGGAGGACGAAGGCGCTTGCCAGGCACAACGCGCTGCGTTAGCACCTTTTCCACCATACCGGGGGCGCAGGGAGCGCATGCAAAAACCGCAGGAGAGGGGCGGTTGTGCGGGGGCGGGCCATCTGCCATGCGAAGAGCTCCGGCCATTCATGGTCCGGCGCGTGATGCTGAGCACCACGCAAAAGTCACGAAAGGTGTGGCCGCAGCTTTCTCAAGATGCAGCCAGAGCAAACATGAAGATGCCGCGCGAAGCAACGCGCGGGACAGGTCCGAAGGGAGAAGGGCGTGCAAAATCTTCTGAAAATCAGCGGGATCATCGACGCGTTGAACACACGCGTCGGTCAGGTCATCAAATGGGCGATCCTCGCGGCCGTGGTTATTTCCACCGTCAACGCCGTCGTCCGCAAATTGTTCAACATCTCGTCAAATGCCTGGCTCGAGATGCAATGGTATCTGTTCGGTGCCGTGTTCATGCTGGGTGCGGCCTATACGTTCCTGAAAAACGAGCACATTCGCATCGATGTGGTGACCAGCCATTTCGCCAAGCGCACACGCGACTGGATCGATGTCTTCGGCCATGTCTTTTTCCTGATCCCGTTCTGCTGGATCATGATCTGGCACGGCTGGCCGTTCTTCCTGCGCTCTTTCCAGATCAACGAGCAATCGATGAATGCCGGCGGCCTCACGGTCTGGCCGGCGAAGATCCTCGTGCCGCTCGGCTTCGTGCTGCTGCTGCTGCAAGCCTTCTCGGAATTGATCAAGCGCGTCGCCATCCTGCGCGGCGACCTTGAGGATGTGAATGCGGTGGTGGGCCATGGCGCTGCGGCGGAAGCCGAGGCCGAGCGCCTGCTGAAAGCCGCCGAAGAAGCCGGCATCGTCAAGAAGTAACGGTCAGGATCAGTCCGATGTTCAATCGCTTTGTTCGTATCACGGGCGCGCTGATCGCGGTGGCAATCGTAGCGCTGCTCCTTTCCGACCCCGCTCTGGCCTCTGGCTTGCCGGTGGTGAAGAAGCCGGGCTTCCTCGGGTGGGTCGAGTATTACATGGCCCCCATCATGTTCACCTCGCTGGTGATCTTCCTGCTGCTGGGTTACCCGGTGGCCTTCGCGCTCGCCGCCTGTGGCCTCTTTTTCGCCGTGGTGGGCATCGAAATGGGCCTCTTCGTGCCCAACTTCCTGCAGGCCTTGCCGGAACGCGTCTATGGCACGATGAACAACGACGTGCTGCTGGCGATCCCGTTCTTCACCTTCATGGGCCTCATTCTTGAACGCTCGGGCATGGCGGAAGACCTGCTGGACACGATCGGCCAGCTCTTCGGCCCGATCCGCGGCGGCCTTGCCTATGCGGTCATCTTCGTGGGCGCGCTGCTCGCGGCCACCACGGGCGTGGTCGCGGCCTCGGTGATTTCGATGGGCCTGATCTCGCTGCCGATCATGCTGCGCTATGGCTATGATCGCCGTCTCGCCTCCGGCGTCATTGCGGCCTCCGGCACGCTGGCGCAGATCATCCCGCCCTCGCTGGTTCTCATCGTCATGGCCGACCAGCTCGGCCGTTCGGTGGGTGACATGTATGAGGGCGCCTTCATCCCCGGCATCGTGCTGGCCTGCCTCTACGCCGGATACGTGTTTCTGATGTCAGTCCTGTATCCGAAAACCTGCCCGGCTTTGCCGAGCGAGGCCCGGACTCTGGGCGGCGGCGTCACCTCGCTGGCGGTCGTCGCATTGCTGACCTTCGGCCTCGCCTTCTGGAAATCCAACCTTCTCGTCGGTTACGTGCAGAAGGGCTCGGAGGGGATCATCGCCGGGTTTGCGGCCATGATCGTGGCCTACGCGATCGCGGTGGCGAACAAGGCGTTGAAGCTGAACCTGCTCTCGCGTCTGGCGACCGAGGTCATCGTGGTGCTGATGCCGCCGCTGGGCCTCATCTTCCTCGTGCTCGGTACCATCTTCATCGGGCTTGCGACCCCGACGGAAGGTGGCGCGATGGGTGCCGCCGGTGCGATGATCATCGCTCTGGCCAAGCGTCGCCTGAACTTCAGCCTGATGAGCCAGGCGCTGGATTCCACTGCGAAGCTCTCGGCCTTCGTGGTTTTCATCCTGGTCGGTGCGCGCGTGTTCTCGCTCACCTTCTACGGGGTGAACGGCCATCGCTGGGTGGAGGATCTGCTGATCTCGCTTCCGGGCGGCCAGACGGGCTTCCTGATCGTCGTGAACGTGATGGTGTTCCTGCTCGCCTTCTTCCTCGACTTCTTCGAACTCGCCTTCATCGTCGTGC
>JADCCH010000252.1 GCA_020252865.1 Methylobacterium sp. | reverse complement strand
GCGGCTGTCGAGCGCGCCGGTCGGCTCATCCGCGAGCAGGCAGGCGGGCCGGTTCACCAGCGCGCGGGCAATGGCCACGCGCTGCTGCTGGCCTCCGGAGAGCTGGAGCGGCAGGTGCCGCATGCGATCGGCGAGGCCCACGCGAGCCAGGGCCGCTTCCGCACGGGCACGACGCTCGCGTTTGGGCAGACCGGCATAAAGCATCGGGAGTTCGACATTGCCGAGCGCATCGACGCGCTGCAGCAGGTTGAACTGCTGGAAGACAAAGCCGATCTCGCGGTTTCGCGTGCGCGCAAGCTCGGTCGGGGACAGGCGTCCCACTTCCACGCCCTTGAGGCGATAGGAGCCAGCACTCGGCTGGTCGAGACAGCCCAGCACATTCATGAAGGTCGATTTGCCGGAGCCTGATGGGCCCATCACGGCAACGAACGACCCCTGCCGGATCTCGGTTGTCACGCCCGCCAGCGCGACCACGCGCTCCTCACCCATCTGATAGATGCGCTCGAGGTTCTCGACCTCGATCAGGGCGGGGGAGATGTCCGCTGCCATGGCTCAGAATCCGAAGCGGAAACCGGTGGAGGCCCGGTTGCGCGGCGCGCTGACCACGCCATTGATTACCCCATCGCCCGGCTTGATCTCGCCGGAAAGCACCTCCGTCCACGTGCCGTCGGTCGCGCCGATGCGCAGGTTCACCGGCTTCGGATTGCCCTGGGAATCCAGCACATGCACCCGGCCCGGCACGCCCGCCTCCGCCACGCGCTGGGCACCCGCGCGTCCCTGCGCATCCTGGCCACGCGGTAACCGCGCCTCGCGGAAGGCGCGATATTTCTCTCGCTGCTCCGGCGTCAGGATGGCCTCGAACTCGCGCGAAAACCGCTGGCGTTCCGTGCGCGCCGCCTCGCGGCGCTCCTCCGGACTGCCTGCGCGTTGAATGGCCTCGCCCATGGCCCGCCCCAGCTTCTGCGCCTCGGCGAATTGCCTGTCGTCCAGCGCCAGTTCGGCCTTGAGGCTGTCGAGAAGGACAGCAGCCTGCCGCGCCGGGCCGCCACTACCAACGGCGGGCGGGGAGAAGGGCCCTGCGGCATCGTCAACCGGAGCTGGCGCGCTGACCCCACCCTCTCCGGGAGCGCCGGATGCGGCCCGGGACGCGCCGGGCGGCTGCCAGCGCAAGGCGGCATTGGAGACACGCAGCACATCCGCCTTCCGCTCGGTGAAGATGCGGGCATTGGCGGTCATGCCCGGAAGCAGCGCGAGATCGTCGTTCTTCACGGTGACGATGGTGGTGTAGATGACGACATTCTGCACGGTCTGGGAGCCGAGCCGGACGAGCCGCACCTTGCCGGTGAAGGTGCGCGCCGGATAGGCGTTGACGGTGAACTCCACCGTCTGGCCCGGCTTCACGCGGCCGACATCGGTTTCATCGAGGTTGATGTTGACCTCGATGGTCTTGAGGTTCTGGGCCACGAGGAACAGCGTCGGCGCCTGCAGCGAGGCGGCCACGGTCTGCCCGAGTTCGACATTCCGCTGCACCACCACCCCATCAACGGAGGAGCGGATCTCGCTGTTCCCAAGGTCCACCTCGATCTGCCGCACGACGGCCTCGGCCTTGGCGATCTGCGCCTCGGAGGAGGCCTTCTGGGCTTCGACAACCTTCAGATCAGCCTCCAGAGCCGCGATCTGCGCGCGGGCCGAGGCCACCTGCGCCTCCGCGGAGAGTGCTGCGGAACGCAGCGAATCACGCTGGGTCGTGGCATTCTGCAGCGCGACATCCGTCGCGATGCCCCGCTCCTTCAGGCTGGACTGGCGCTCGAAAGTCGCCTCGGCATCGCGGAATAGCGTGCGCGCCCGCTCGGCCTGGGCCTGCACATCGCGCAGAACCGCGTTGACGCGCTGGAGATCGGCGCGGGTCTTCTCGGCCTGCGCATCATTGAGCTGGCGGGCGGCGCGCGCCTGCTGGAGATCGGCCACCGAACCATCGCGGCGCGCGAGCAGGGTATCTCGATTGAGGCGCGCGAGCACCTGGCCGGCCTTCACCTCGTCATTGTGGTCGGCGAGGATCTCCACCACCTGCCCGGAGAGCTGCGAGCCGACGATCACAGTCGTCGTCGCCAGTACCGTGCCCGTGGCGGAGACGGTCGCGATGATCGGCCCGCGCGAGACATGATCCGTGCGATAACGCGCGGCCTCGCCGGTTTCATCCCCCGTGCGGGAAAGGAGAGCCCAGGCTCCGAGACCGCCCGCGAGAACCAGAAGGATGAGGAACGCCTTGCGCATGCCCCTTCATACCACCCGGTGTTCCGGCCTGTCACATGAAGGCTTTGTCATGTGCTCTCACCGGTCGCGATCGCGATTGAAGACGAGCACATCGACCAGTGGACCGGCGCGAGAACCGAAGGTGGAGCCGAGCGCGGCAATCGCCTCCTCCGTCACCGCGGCAAGCCGCATGCGGGCGCCATCGAGGCCCATCAGGCTCACCAGCGTCGCCTTGCCCGCCTTGGCATCCTTCGCGACCGCCTTGCCCACCACGGCCGCTTCACCTTCGATGTCCAGCAGGTCATCGCGGATCTGGAAGGCGAAGCCAAGGGCCTCGCCATAGGATTTCAAGGCGCGGCGTTCGGTCGCCGGCACCGGGGCGGCGAGAAGGCCGCCGGCTTCCGCCGCGAAACGGATCAGCGCGCCGGTCTTCAGCGCCTGAAGATGGCGGATGGAGGAAAGCCCCTGCCGGGGCGGCCGGCCGTTCTTGGAGAAGCGGCCCTCCGCCGCCAGATCCAGCATCTGGCCGCCAACCATGCCATCGAGCCCCGCGGCCTCGGCAAGCGCCGCGACCAGCTTCGACCGCGTGGAAGCACGCGGTGCGGTGCGGCGATCGGCGAGAATCGCGAAGGCCATGGTCAACAGGGCGTCCCCCGCGAGAATCGCGGTGGCCTCGTCGAAGGCGACATGCGCTGTGGGCTGGCCCCGGCGCAGGTCATCATTGTCCATCGCGGGCAGATCGTCATGCACCAGCGAATAGCAATGCACGGCCTCGAGTGCGGCCGCCACCCGCAGGGGACCTTCGCCGTCAAGGCCGAAAAGTCGCGCAGTTTCAAGGACGAGATAAGGCCTGAGCCGCTTTCCGCCCGCGAACACCGCATGCCGCATGGCAGCCACCAGCCGCTCGGGACGGCCGCGCTCCGAAAGAAGGCCGCCGAGGCAGCCTTCCACTGCCGAGGCATGGCGCTCCAGCCGCGCCCGAAACTCCGCCTGCATCGCCAATCCCCCTGCCGGCAACGCCGGCTCCTGTCCGCACTGCCGGCCGCGCCGGCTCCTGTCCGCACTGCCGGCCGCGCCGGCTCCTGTCCGCAGGGGAAGCCGCCTCCAAGGGAAAATCAAGTCAAGTCGTGTGCTTCTCCAAAACAAGCGCGTTTCGCGCTGGCCTTTGGCCATTGATGCGTGTATAGCGCCTCGACTTCCGTTTCGGCCGGGATCGCGACAGGCTTCGATGAGGCCTGCGAACTCGGCTTTCGCCGCGGGGCAAGGCCTCGCGAATCTTTTGGAGTATCACGATGGCCGTTCCCAAGAAGAAGGTCTCGCGCTCGAAGCAGGGCATGCGCCGTTCGGCCGATGCGCTCTCCGCGCCGACCTATGTCGAAGACAAGAACACCGGCGAATTGCGCCGCCCGCACCATGTGGACCTGAAGACCGGCCTCTACAATGGCCGCCAGGTCCTGACGCCGAAAACCGCCGAGTAAAGGCGCGTTCGCGCCGGATTTCGGCTTTTCAGTGCTGAAAAACCCCGGGCGGTTCCTCCGTCCGGGGTTTTCTTGTCAGGCCGGGTGAATGCACCCGAATCCCACCCTGACCAACTGTCATGCGCCTCAGGCGCGGAATTCGGATGGCGTCGTCTCCTCGGCAAGGCGTGAAGACTTGTGCGCGGCGGCGAAAGCGTAGGCCCGCTCGCGGGCCGTCGCGACATCGCACCGCCCCAGCACCTTGCGCAGCTCCGGATCGCCGGTGGCAATTATCTGCACCAGGAATTCCGGCGCGCGGGCTGGTTTCTGTCCTGGAGCGGCCCTGGAATCCGGATTCGTCCGGGCGGGGCGATCATCCCGGGACGATTTCTGCCGGAAGCCCGAGGAGAATGTTTCAGTCTGGTACAGAACGGGGACACTGATCTTGCTCATGCCGACAAGGCGGCAAGGGCCGTGCCGGAAACGGGTTTACCGTCTGTTATTTCTTCAAGAACTCAATTCTCCGTCGTTGTAGGACCAAAAACAACTTCTGCGCTCATCAAGTCTTAACGTCTTGGTTCCAGTCTGGGCTCACCAGTCGAAACAGGTCCCTGTCCGCCCGCGCGCAGAAAGTCACGGTCGACGGCCCCATTAAAGAACGATGACGATGATGACTCAAGGCAGCGGGACGATCATTCCCTTCACGGGGCAGCCGGACAGGGAACATGTGCCAACAGACATGCTGCTCGATGGAACGCGCGACCTCGGCGAGGCAACCTATGCCTGGAACATCGAGACGGATGTGATGACCTGGGGCCTGGAGGCCACCCACATTTTCGGCGTGCGGGAAATGGCGGCGCTCAGTTCCGGCACTGCCTTCGCGACGCTCATCGACCAGGCAAGCCCGCATTCCCGCCATGCCGAGGTTTTCGAGAGCGAACGCGGCGACCAGGGAACGGGCGTTTCCTTCTCCACGCGTTACCTCGTGAACCCTGCTCCAGGCCTGCGTTTCTGGATCGAGGATACCGGCCGCTGGTTCGCCAATGAGCAGGGCCGACCGCGGCTGGTTCACGGCGTCTGCCGGCGTGTGCTGGCGCCGACCTCCGAGGAAATCGCGCTCGTCACCAAGCGCCATTTCGACCCGACCACCGGCGCCCTGACGCGGGCCGATTTCTGCAACGCGCTCGGCGATGCCATCGTGACGAGCGCCCGGGATCCGCGCGGCCTCGTGCTGATGATGGTCGCGGTGGATGATCTCGCCCAGCTCAACAAGACCTATGGCTATCATGTCGGCGACGAGATCATCGCCGCGATCGTGCGCCGCCTGCGCGGGCTGATCCGCCGTCGTGACATTCTCGGCCGCTATGCAACGAACAAGATCGGAATCGTGTTGGCACCGAGCCTCGCGGACCATATGGAATTCGTGGCAAGCCGCCTGGCCTCGGCGATCCGCGGCGTTCCGATCGATACCAGCGCAGGGCCGATCCCCGCTTCGGTGCATATCGGCGGCGTGGCTGTTCCGCGCGATGCCAAGACGGCCATCGAGGCGCTCCATGCCTGCGAGGAAGCGCTGACCGATGCAAAGGATCGCACGGATCAGGCGTTCCTCGCCTTTAGCGGCGACCCGGAAACGCGCGCCAGGCGCAGTTCCAACCGCGAATCCACCGATACGGTTCTCACCGCGCTCAACGACCGGCGCATTGAACTCGCCTTCCAGCCGATCGTGCGATCGGGCAGCGGCGAAGTGGCGATGCATGAAGCGCTCGTCAGGATGACCTCGCCGGAAGGCGAACTGATGGGAGCCGGCACCATCGTGCCGGTGGCCGAGCGGCTTGGCTTCCTGCATCTCATCGATCATCGCGTGATGGAGCTGGCGCTCGAAACCCTGCGCAGGCGCCGCGATATCCAGCTCACGGTGAATGTGGGCGTGGAAACGGCCCTGCATCCGGACTGGATGGCAGCCTTCCGGGCCCATCTCGCCATCGATGCGAGTGTTGCCCGGCGCCTCGTCGTGGAGATCACCGAAACCTCGCTCATCGAGGACGTTCAGGGTGCCCAGCGCCTGATCGAGGCGATCAAGGATTGCGGCGCACGCGTCGCGATCGACGATTTCGGGGCGGGGCACACCTCGTTCCGCAACATGCGCCTTCTGCCGATCGACATCCTGAAGATCGACGGGACCTTCATCAAGAACCTGGCACGCTCGGAGGATGACCGCTTCTTCGTGCAGACCCTGCTGCAGCTCGCGCGCCACCTGCGCATCGAGACGGTGGCCGAATGGGTGCAGGACGAGGAAACGGCCAGCCTGCTCACCTCGTGGCGGGTGGAATATCTGCAGGGCGATTTCGTGGGTGCCGCCACGCAGAATCTACCGGAACCGAAATCGTTGTTTCGCGCTATCGCCTGAACAAGGCCCTCCGCGCATTCCTGCCCGGAAACCCGTTCGCGAAAGCCCCTATTTGTCCTTCTTGGGCTCGCTGCCCGGCTTGGATGGCGGGAAACCGCCGAAGGAAAAGGCGCGCATCGCCTCCTCGAACATCGCCATGTTGGCGCGCACCTGCTCATCCATCGCGGCCATGGCCTGCTGGCCCAAGGCTGCGGGATTGAACGCCGTGCCACCGAAACCCCTGGTCATCTGCTCGCGCAGCTTGTCCTGATCGGACATGAACCGCGTCAGTGACATTTCAAGATAGCGCGGCACAAGGGCCTGCATGTGGTCTCCGTAGAACTGGATCAGCTGGCGCAGGAAGGTGATCGGAAGGAGGAACTGGCCCTTGTTTTCCTGTTCGAAGATGATCTGCGTCAAAACCGACCGCGTGATGTCCTCGCCGGTCTTGGCATCGGTCACGACGAAGTCCTCGCCGGCCCGCACCATCTGCGCGAGATCTTCCAGCGTTACATAAGAGCTCGTGCCCGTGTGATAGAGGCGACGATTGGCGTATTTCTTGATGATCGTCGCGGCTTTGGCGCCTTGTTCGGCCATGAACTCCACCATTCCCTCTTCTGGCGAGCGACCAATGCTGGCCGCCATTCGGTGATTGCAACCCCGCCCCCGACCATCGTCGTCATCCGGTTTTCTGTCTTGACGATGGTTGCCTGACGCGTCTCATAGCATCTAGGGTCAGGTCCTACAAATTCGTGTCATGCGGCCGGCCGCAGGAGGAAAACATGGCTTCTCAATCGATCGTCATCGCGAGTGCGGCCCGAACCGCCGTCGGGGCCTTCAGCGGCGCATTCGCCGATGTGGCGGCGCATGAACTGGGCGCCACGGCCATCAAGGGTGCCCTCGAGCGCGCCGGCGTCTCGCCGGGCGAGGTCGACGAAGTGATCCTGGGCCAGGTGCTCACGGCCAATACCGGGCAGAACCCGGCGCGTCAGGCCGCGATGGCGGCTGGCATCCCGCAGGAAAAGACCGCCTGGGGACTGAACCAGCTCTGCGGCTCGGGCCTGCGCACGGTGGCGATCGGCATGCAGCAGATCGCGAATGGCGACGCCAGGATCATCGTGGCCGGTGGCCAGGAATCGATGACACTCGCTCCGCACACTGCCTATCTCCGCTCCGGCACCAAGATGGGCGAGATGAAAATGGTCGACACCATGCTGCGAGACGGCCTCTGGGATGCCTTCCAAGGCTACCATATGGGCCAGACCGCCGAGAACGTCGCCGCCAAGTGGCAGCTCACGCGCGACGAGCAGGACCAGTTTGCCGTCGCCTCGCAAAACAAGGCCGAGGCGGCGCAGAAGGCCGGCAAGTTCAAGGACGAGATCGTCTCGCATACCGTGAAGACCCGGAAGGGCGATGTGCTGGTCGATTCGGATGAATATCCCCGGCACGGCTCCACGCTCGATGCCATGGCAAAGCTGCGCCCGGCCTTCATCAAGGACGGCACCGTGACCGCCGGCAACGCCTCGGGCATCAATGACGGCGCGGCCGCGGCCGTGCTGATGAGCGAAGCCGAGGCCGCGAAGCGCGGCATCGCGCCGCTGGCCCGCATCGTTTCCTGGGCCACCTGCGGCGTCGATCCGTCGATCATGGGCACGGGTCCGATCCCGGCCTCCCGCCGGGCCCTCGAAAAGGCCGGCTGGAAGGTCTCGGATCTCGATCTCGTGGAAGCGAACGAAGCCTTCGCCGCGCAGGCTCTGGCCGTGAACAAGGACATGGGCTGGGATCCCTCGATCGTGAACGTCAATGGCGGCGCGATCGCCATCGGTCACCCCATCGGCGCCTCGGGCGCCCGAATCCTTAACACGCTGCTCTTTGAGATGGCCCGTCGCGGCGCGAAGAAGGGCCTCGCCACGCTCTGTATCGGCGGCGGCATGGGCGTGGCGCTCTGCGTCGAGCGCTGATTCTTCCTGATAGAGGCCCCCGCGCGCCTGCCGGAACGAGCGCGCGGGTCAAAAACCGAAGACCGGAAACGCCAGATAACGAGGGGATCGAACAATGGCACGCGTCGCATTGGTGACTGGGGGCTCGCGCGGAATCGGCGCAGCGATTTCGAAGGGATTGAAGGCCGCCGGCTACAAAGTAGCCGCTTCCTATGCCGGGAATGATGAGGCGGCCGCCGCCTTCACGAAGGAAACCGGCATCCCGACCTACAAGTGGGACGTTTCGGATTACGATGCCTGCGCCGCGGGCATCGCCAAGGTGGAAAGTGAACTCGGCCCGATCGACGTGCTGGTGAACAATGCCGGCATCACGAAGGACAGCATGTTCCACAAGATGTCAAAAGACCAGTGGTATGGCGTCATCAACACCAACCTCAATTCGCTCTTCAACATGACCCGCCCGGTCTGGGAAGGCATGCGCGCCCGCAAGTTCGGCCGTGTCATCTGCATCTCCTCGGTCAACGGGCAGAAGGGGCAGATGGGCCAGGTGAACTATTCCGCCGCCAAGGCGGGTGATATCGGCTTTGTGAAGGCGCTGGCGCAGGAAGGCGCGCGCGCCGGCATCACGGTCAACGCCATCTGCCCGGGCTATATCGGCACGGACATGGTGCGCGCGATTGCGCAGGATGTGCTCGAAAAGGCGATTCTGCCGCAGATTCCGGTGGGGCGCCTCGGCGAGCCGGAGGAGATCGCCCGCGCGGTGGTGTTCCTGGCGGCGGACGAGGCCGGCTTCATCACCGGCTCGACCCTTTCCGCCAATGGCGGGCAATACATGGTCTGAGCCCGGCTTTTCGGGGATTATCACCGGAAGGGCCGGGAAACCGGCCCTTTTCTTTTCGTGCATCGGCGGTTACGCGCTTTGTCTCATGCATTCTCTCTCCCGCCCCACCATCATCGGTCTCGGTGCCATCGCCATCTGGGCCACGCTCGCGCTGTTCACGGCGATGACGGGGAAGATGCCACCCTTCCTGACGACCTCCATCTGCTTCGCCCTCGGCGGGCTCGTGATCATCAGTCCGGCCGTCTGGCGGCGCGACTGGCTGAAGCTGAAACCCACCCTGCCGGCCTTCCTGCTCGGCCTCTACGGCCCGTTCGGCGACACGGTGATTTATTTCGCCGCACTGAAGCTCGCACCACCGGCTGAAGCGAACCTGATCCATTATCTGTGGCCGCTGCTGATCGTGCTCTTCGCGGCGATGCTGCCGGGCGGGGTTCTGCGGCCGCGCCATCTCATCGGCGCGCTGATGGGGCTTGGGGCGCTGCTGCTGCTGGTTGGCGGCAAGCTGGGGAGCGGGGCCACAGAGGCGGCCTGGTGGGGCTATGGCCTCGCATTGCTTGGGGCTGTCGTGTGGTCGAGCTATTCCGTGCTCTCGCGCCTCGTCGCCTCCTCATCCACGGAGAGCCTCGGCGTCACGATCCTGATCGCGAGCGTGCTGTCCCTCCTTCTCCATCGCCTGCTGGAAGCGCCCTATTCCGGCTGGAGCTGGGAGAATGTGATGGGGCTTCTCGGCCTCGGGCTCGGCTCGCAGGGCCTCGCGCTGATCTGCTGGGATATCGGCATGAAACGCGGCGATGTGAGTTTCCTCGGTGTCGCCTCCTATGCGACGCCTGTGCTTTCCACCGTCCTGCTCGTGGCATTCGGCTATGCGCCGGCAAGCCTTGCTCTCGCGGCGGCCTGCGCGCTGATCGTCATCGGCGCAATGGTCGCGCGGAAGGGCTGACTTTATATTTTTTCTGCATTTTCTCTTCCTTACTCCTTCGCTTGTTCTAGCGGACGGGAACCCGCTTCGTTTGAAAATGCTTCAATCACGCTTCCAGATCGTCTCGTAACGGTAGAGATCGCGATAGCCGAGCTTCTGGTAGAGCGCCCTCGCAACGCGATTGTTCGATTCAACCTGCAGGAAGCCCCTTGTTGCACCCGCCGCCACCGCTTCCGCGAGCAGGGTTTCGACGAGGCCATGCCCGATACCCTGCCCGCGCGCGGCGGGATCGAGCATCACCGAAGCAATCTCGGCATAGCCCCGGTCGACCGCGCCGCAACCGAAGCCGATGGCGCGGCTCGCCTGCCGCAGCGTGGCAAAGAAAGCCGGGAAGCGAATAGCTGCGACGATTGCCTCGAGATGCTCCGGAGAACGCTTGTCCGGTGTCTGGAATCGCGAGATCCCCTCGATCCATTCCCGGCTCGGCTCGCGCTTGATCTCGACATCGGCGCGGCGATGGAAATCAGCGTCCGTGAAATCCGCGATCATGCCGAAGCTCGCATCCTTCAGTACATATCCGCGTGCATCGAGGCGCTTGCGCATGGCGCGGCTCATCAGGGGTGTATCGCGAAAGGTCGGCGGCAGGCCAGCCTCGCGATAGAGTTGCTCGATCGCCGCAATATCCGCTTCGCCCAGATGCGCCCTGGGCTGAATGGCGGAAGCCGAATTCGCCCGGCCGGAATAGCCGTGGGCGAAGCGCACGGCGAAACCGCCGAAGATCAGCGTGCTCTGCGCGGGCCAGCAATTCACGATGCGCTGCTCGCAGGCCAGCACCTCCGCGAGACCACCGTAGAGTTCGGAGCTCATCCGCCACCCTTGCGCGGCGTGGGGCGCCAGTCCTTCGGCGCCATTTCGAAGCCGGCAAACTCGAAACCCGGCGAGACCGTGCAGCCCGCAAGCGTCCAGGCGCCGAGGCTCGTCGCACTCTGCCAATGGTTGCTCGGCACGAGGATCTGCGGCCGCTGGCCGGTGGAGAGGTTGGGCCCGAGATGACGGGCCGCCGCGTCATGGCCGTTGGCGCTGATGGTGATGACCATCGGCGCGCCGGCATAATAGTGCCAGATCTCGCTCGCATCGCAGCGATGCCATTCGGAGACCTCGCCGGCCTCGAGCAGGTAATAGATTGCGGTGCCGACGGAGCGGCCCTTAACGTCTGTCTCGGGGTCGCGGAAGGTCTCGCGGAAATGCCCGCCTTCGGGATGCGGTTGAAGCCCGAGCAGGTGGATGATCTCGCGGGCGGAGAGGCTGGAATCGAACATCGGAAAATTCTCGAAAACCGGAGGCGGAAGACGGATCAGAACCTGTTCTTGGCCTCTCGTCGGGCCGCGAATTCCGCCACATCCCTCGCGCGGAGGAAAACATTGGTCGCGCGCTCGTCCCGCACCGTCGTGGGCACGGTCGGGATGCCGCCGGCACGCATCGCCTCGATCATGCGAAGGCGCGCCCGGATCAAGCCGTTCTCCGGCTCGGTGGCAGCCGCGAATCGCGCATTCGAGAGCGTGTATTCATGGCCGGAGAAGATGCGGGTCGTCTCCGGCAGGCCACCGATGCGCCGAAGTGAGGCAAAGAGCAGATCCGGTGGCAGGTTGAAGATGCGCCCGCAGCCCATCGTGAACATGGTATCGCCGACGAAGATCACCTCTTCAGCCGGCAAATGAAAACTGATGTGATCCGCGCAATGGCCCGGCGTATCCCAGACCTCGACCGCAATTTCGCCAATGCTGAACCGGTCACCCTCCCTCACGAAGCGATCGGCCTTCTCCAACACATCGCTCGCGAGCGCCGGCGCGATCACCCTGGCTCCGTATTGGGCCACCAATGCCGGCACGCCCGCAATGTGGTCGTGATGCCCATGCGTGATGAGGATGAGATCGAGGCCCCAGCCGCGCTTTTCCAGCTCCGCCATCACGGGTTCGGCGGCCGGCGCATCGACGAGCGCGACCGTCCCCATCGCCTCATCGCGCAGAAGAGCGGCGTAATTGTCGGCAAGACAGGTGAAAAGCGCGATCTCCATCGCTATTCTTTCTCGCGGTGCGGTTTATCTATCCTTGCGCGCCCCATGCGACTTGTCCAGCGAAAGAGCCAGCAGCTTGCAACCCGACGTCATCGATCTCCGGTCCTTCTATGCGAGCCCGCTGGGACGGGTGGCGCAACGGATGATCCTGCGGGCCATCCGCACGCGCTGGACGAGCCTGCAAGGGCTGGCGCTGCTCGGGCATGGCTATGCGATCCCCTATCTCGACGATCTGCGTGAAGGCACCGAGCGCACCATCGCCTTCATGCCCGCCCGGCAGGGTGTGGCGCCCTGGCCGCGCGGCATGCTTTCCTCGGTCAGCCTCGTCGAAGGCTCGGAACTGCCCTTGCGCGATTCCGTGATGGACCGGGTGGTGCTCGTCCATTCGCTGGAAGTATCCGACGACCCCTCCGCGCTGATGAGCGAGATCTGGCGCATTCTCGCGCCGGGCGGTCACGTGATGATCATCGTGCCGAACCGGCGCGGCCCGTGGGCGCGGGTGGACACCACCCCCTTCGGCGCCGGACAGCCCTTCTCGCGGCGACAGCTTACCGCGCTTCTGCGCCACGCGCTCTTCACGCCCACGCACTGGAGCGAGGCGCTTTACGTGCCGCCGATCAGCCGCCGCTTCATCCTGCAGACCGCCATGGGGTGGGAACGCATCGGGGCGAGCCTGTCGCTGCCCTTCGCCGGGCTTCACGTGATCGAGGCGACGAAGCAGGTCTATCGCCCGGCCCTGGCGGGCAAGATGGCCCGCGTGCGCGGGCTGCTGCAGCCGGTGCTTGTTCCCTCAGGTGGCACGGCGGCGGGGCGCAAAGGGGACGGCCTGGAGCATTTTCCGATCTGATCGAATGAGATCGGGTGCTTTGTTTCTTTCTCTTTCCGCATTTTCTTCACGCGAACCGGAGCCCACCCCCGCCTTCGCGAGGGGCATGCTTCGCTTGAAAATGCTCTCTCTTTGTCTGGTCGCATTTTCTTGGCGCGAACCGGTCTCCACTTCGCTTGAAAATGCTCTAGACCGCTGATTTCCGCGCCAGCCAGAAGATCCCCTGCTCGCCGACAAGGTTCCAGAACCACCATGGCATGGTCACGGCCACGTGGTTGCCCGACGCATCGAGCGCGCCGGCCCGCACGATCTTCGCATTCACCTTGTCCGCGAGTTCCACGAAGTCGCGGATGGTGCAGAAATGGATGTTCGGCGTGTCATACCAGCTGTCGGGCAGGCTCTCGTTCACCGGCATGCGCCCCTGGAACATCAGGCCCGCGCGGATGCGCCAATGCCCGAAATTCGGAAAGGAGACGATGGCGTTCCGCCCGATGCGCAGCATCTCTTCCACCACCACCTTCGGGCGGCGTGTGGCCTGAAGCGTCTGCGAGAGGATGACATAATCGAAGCAATCATCGGGGTAATCGAAGAGATCGGTATCGGCATCCCCCTGGATGACCGCGAGACCCTTGGCGACGCAGGCCGCCACGCCATCCCGCGAGAGTTCGATGCCGCGCGCATCCACGCCCTTTGTCACCGCGAGATAGGCGAGGAGATCGCCATCCCCGCAGCCCACATCGAGCACGCGCGCGCCCGCGCTCACCATGTCTGCGAGCAGGCGATGGTCGGATCGAATGGCCGGGGCCTGCTTTGGTTCGACCATCTCAGCCCCTCACACCGATGCTCGACGCAGCCGCATCGAGAAATCCCCGCGTCGTGCGATAAAGCACCGGCTCATCGAGCAGAAAGGCGTCATGACCCTTGTCGCTCTCGATTTCCACGAACGACACCGAGGCTCCATTCGCGTTCAGCGCATGCACGATCTGCCGGCTCTCGGCCGTGGTGAACAGCCAGTCCGACGTGAAGGAGACGAGACAGAAACGTGTCTTCGAGCCCCTGAAAGCTGCTGCCAGCGAGCCGCCATTATCCGCCGCGAGATCGAAGTAATCCATCGCGCGGGTGAGATAGAGGTAGGAATTGGCGTCAAAGCGCTCGACAAAGCTGATGCCCTGGTAGCGGAGGTAGGATTCCACCTGGAAATCCG
>JADCCH010000251.1 GCA_020252865.1 Methylobacterium sp. | reverse complement strand
CAGCAGGTCGGAACCCCTGAGATCGGTGCGGAACTCGCTGCGGAAACTGGCGGAGCGTTCCACATCCAGCACCGCCGTGGGGGGTGGCGGGCTTTCGGCCATGAGAATGGGCAGCAGATAGATGCCCAGCCCGATGCCTGTGACGAAAACGACGAGGTGGCTCAGCAGCAGAAACAAGCGGCGCATGGTTTTCCTTCCATCGCGGGGTTGCGGTGCCTGCCCGGATGCCGCACCCTGCTCGTCTGTCATTCCCCTCACGGAGAAACCACAGATGAGCGACAACGTGGTCCGGCTCCGGGCGTTCCGCAAGGCAAAAGCCCGAACCGAGGCGGAAAAACGCGCCGAGGAAAACCGGATCAGGTTCGGGCAGACCAAGGCAGAAAGGCAGGCCCGGAAGGCCGAGGAAGCCCGCGCGGGCAAGGCTCACGAGGCGGGGCGGATCGTGCTCACCAAACCGGGGGCCGACCCGCATTGACGCCAGCCGCGCGCTGCGCCTAGAGGGAAATTCGATCTGAATGAATCAGATCGACCGCTCTTGTTTTTGTGATTGATCGCATTTTCTTCGATCAACCGGTCTCCACTTGATCGGAAAATGCTCTAGCCTACCGTTCGAGCAACATCGCAGCGCCCGGCGGAACGGGCTCTTTCGGGGGAGAACTTCATGCGTCGCCTTCTGCTTTCGCTCGCCCTCGCCTCGCTCGCCGGCACGGCTTCCGCACAGACCTATCCGGACAAGCAGATCACGCTGATCGTGCCTTTCGCGGCGGGCGGCACGTCGGACATCATCGCGCGCATCGCGGCGGATGAGATGAGCCAGATTCTCAACCAGCGCATTCTCATCGAGAATATCGGCGGCGCAGGCGGCTCGACCGCCCTCACGCGTGCGGCCGCGGCGACACCCGATGGCTACACGCTGGTGATCGGCAATGCCGGCACCAATGCTGCAACCTACACCATCCACAAGGATCTGAAGTTCAGTACCGACAGCTTCAAGCCCATCGGGATGATCGCGAAGACGCTGCCGGTCATCGCGCTGAAGAGCGGCTTCCCCGCCAAGGATGTGAAGAGCTTCATCGAATATGCCAATGCCAATCCCGGCAAGATAACCTTGGGCCACGCCGGCATCGGCTCCTCGAATTATCTGATCTGCAAGCTCTTCCTGCAGGCCGCGAAGGTGAAGGTCGAGCTCATCGGCTATCGCGGCGCGGGCCCTGCGCTGAATGATGCCATGGGCGGCCATGTCGATGGTGTTTGCGATGCCGCGACCTCGGTGGCGAGTTCCATCAATGGCGGCAAGGTGCATGGCCTCGTGATGGCGGGCCGGAAGCGGGCGGAAATCCTTCCGCAGGTGCCGACGGCCAGCGAAGCCGGGCTGCCCGCCTTCACCAACGAAGGCTGGAACGCGCTCTTCGCGCCCGCCGGCACGCCCGATGCGGTGATCGCCAGGCTCAACGAGACGCTGCGCAAGGCCATTTCGAGCGAGAAGGTGACCAAGCGCCTCGCGGAACTCGCGAGCTTCCCGGCTGCCGGCGAGGAACTGGAACCGGCCTATGTGAAGAGCTTCGTGGAAGCGGAAGTGAAGAAATATCGCGAATTGCTTGCCGAATGAGCGCGATCGTCAAGCGGTCGCTCACGATTGCCGGCCATCGCACCTCCATCTCGCTGGAGGAGCCGTTCTGGCGGCTCCTTCAGGCCGAGGCGAAGGCGGCCGGAATCAGCGTGGCCGCGCTGGTTGAGCGCATCGATGGCGCAAGGCGCGGCACCAATCTCTCCTCGGCTCTCCGCATCCATCTCGTCACGCGGCTGATGGATGGCGGTGCCCTCAGGGGCTGAGCCGCGGAACGAGATTGAGCGGTGCGGTCGATGGGGCCGGAGGCTCGGCGGCTCGCTGGCGTTCGGCTTCCGCATCGATACGGCGGCGTTCATTCTCCGCCTCGGCGCGGCGACGCTGGGCCTCGGCTTCCAGCCGTCGCCGCTCGCTCTCGGCCTCGACCCGGCTGCGCCGCAGGAAGAACGAGCGCTCGCGCTGGTCGGCCTCGAAATTCTCGATCATCTCGAGATCCCGCTGGAGCCCCACGGCAAGAAGCCCGTTCAGCAGGGCCGAGACGGAAAGCTGCCGCCTTGGTTCGCCCGGCGGGATGCCGGCCCGGCCGGTCCAGCTCAGGGCGATTTCCGGCGGCGCACCGCGCCAGCCCTTCGGCAAGGGCAGAAGGCGCTGCGTCAGCCGCATCTCGTAGGTGAGGCGCGGAAGGTCGAGGACGAAACTCGGCAGGATCGTCACCGATCCGGCATTCACGGGCAGGGCGGAAAGACGCAGCACGCCGCCGGACAGCGTGATGGGCAGTGACAGCGGCGGCAGGCGCGCCGGGCCTTGCTGCAGTTCTGCATCCAGCAGGCCACCGAGGCGGTTCTCGTCAATCGGTGAAAGCTCCGTCATCGGGCGCTGAAAAAGCCGGGACATCGCCGCAGGGTCGGCCGCGGGGAGGGTGAGGCCTTCGAGCTGCATCTGTCCCGCGCCACCGAGATTGGCAAGAAGATCCCCAAGGCTGCGGCCCTGGCTTGTCAGCGGGATTTCGCCCTCGGCCCGCGCCGAAACACCCGGAAGGGCCAGACGGGAGAAGGCGAGGCGACCGGCGAGGTTCACGCCCTCCCCTTCCCGCAGGAGCGTGAACTGCGCACCGAATCGCGTGTCGCCCTGCTCGGCATCCAGCCCCTCGATCGCGAAAAGACCGGGCGCGAATCGCAGGACGAATTTCGGTTCCGCGAGGCGTGCGCCTTCCGCAAGAGTGAGGGAGCGCGCCTCGATCCAGAGATCCCCAGGGCGGAAAGGCGGGATGGGCGCGGCAAAAGGCCGGGCCGAAACGGGCCCTTGCAGCGTCGTAAGCCCCGCCTGCGGCAGGGCGGTCGCCAGAAGGGTCGGCAGATTCAGGTCTCCCAGCCGCAATTGCCCGGCGACCTGCCCGGCCCGTGCGAAATCGAAGGAGATCTCGCCCTGCACCGGATTGGGGCCGATCTCACCGGAAAAGGCGGTCAGGGTCAGCTTTGTCGGCTCCGCGAAGAAGCGGCCCTGCAGCCGGGCGGGCGTGCCATCGGGAAGAACGGGCGCTCCGCCACCCAGCGCCCGATGGAGCGGCGCGAGATCCACCGCCCGCAGGGTGAAGAGCCCGTCAAGGGGCTGTGCCCGGAACAGGCTGAGACCCCCATCTACCGAAATCTGCGTGCCGAGCACATCGCCATCGAGTTTGAGCATCATCTGCCGGCGCGGGTTGCCTTCCAGCGCCAGGGTGATCTTGCCTGGCTGGACCGGAAGCCGCGCGCCCGCTGGCGGTGCCGCTCCGGCGATCTGCCGGACAAGCCGGGCGCCATCGGCCTGCGACACCTCGCCGGTGAGCGAAAGATGAAGCTCCGAGCCGCGCAGTTCGGATTGCGACTTCACCGCCACCGTCGAGCCGCCCAACCGGCCCTCGCCCTCGATCGCCCAGATCGTCTCTCCACCCTTCCGGTCGATGCGGATGCGCGCCAGAGCCAGGGCCGGCTCCAGCAACCCCGCCCGCGCCCGCAGGGCCGATGTCCAGACACCGGGAAAGACGGCCTCGGCCATGCGGGAGAGATCTTCGAGCTTCTCGGCATCGACCTTGGCAGTGGCGACCATCTCGCCCTCCGCGATCTGGCCCGAGAGCCGGATTTCCTCGCCCGCGCGGCCCCGCAAGGCGAGTTCGTCCAGCCGCGTGCGCAGCCCCTCCCGGGTGAAGCCCAGACGGATGGAGCCAAGGCCACGCCCATCATAGATCACTTCGCGGATATCCAGCCGCCCGTCGATGCCGAGCCACAAGGCCGAGCTGCCGAGCGGATCGCCAAGGCCGACGAGGCGCGCATCGAAGCGGTCGGCATCGAGCGTGAAGGCCAGCACGGGCGGAAGACTGCGCCCCGGCGGAGACGGCGTGAGGCTGACGCGGCCACGCAACTGGCCAGCCGGGCTCTCGACCATGAGATCAGAGGCTTCCAGCCGGCCCTGGTTGCGCAAAAGCCGGGCAGCGAGGCTCATTTCGTTCGGCAAGCCCTCCGGCACAGCAAGCCCGAAGGCGCGCGCGAAGGCCGGGAGATCGGCAAAACCGAGCCGCACCATGCCATCCAGCGGGTCACGGGCATCGGCGCTGCGCTCGAAGAACAGGCTGTTGCGGCCGGCAAGCCGCGCCTCGAGCCGGTCGAGGGCCAGGGCCCCTTCACGCAAGCCCATCTGCAGGCGCACATCCTGCGCCGCGCCATTGCCCAATTGCACCTGCGTGATGCCGAGATCCAGCGCGAGATCCAGCGGCACAGTTTCGCGCAAGATCTCGCTCAGCCAGTCGAGCACCATGTTTCCCTCCGCGAGCCAATCGCGCGGATCGGGATCGCGCTGCGGATCGCGGGCCATAAGGCGGGCGAGATCGAAGCGCCGGGCGCCCAGTTCGAGGCGCATGGCGGGCCGCTCGGCCGCATAATCCAGGAAACCCTTGCCGGTGGTCGCCAGGCCCCGTTCGCCGCCGACATTCAGCGTGAGCGGATCAGCCAGAACCTGCCCGGCCTGAACGAACAGGCGGGCCTGAAGGTCGAACGGCATCTGCACGCGATCCCCGCCACGCCCGAAAGACGGATTGCCGGTCACCTGCACCTGCCCGTCGAAGGTCGAGGGCGTCGCGGTGCCGGGCTGGCCCAGCCAACCATCTAGCGTGGCGCGGATCGCCCGTGGGTGATCTTCCCCCATCGCGCGGAAGCGCGCCCGCCCGTCCTCGAAGCGCCCCACCTGCCCGCGCCATTCCAGCCCCTCGCGGGGGATGAGCAGCTCGAAACGGAAGGGCCCGGCGAGATCGGGGGCCTCCAGCATCACATCCAGCGGCGGCGCGATCGGCTCGTCGCTGTCTGCGCGAAGCAGGGTCAGGCCCTTCAGGGTGAGGCGATCGAGCCCGATCCTGCGACCGGAACGCGCAAAGTCACCCGGCTTCGGCACCAGATCGAACGTTTCGCCGCGCAGGGCGACATTGTCGCCCCGCGCCTCGGTGAACTGGAAGGCGCCTCGCGCCAGAGCCGTGAGGTCCAGAGACAGCGTGAGCCGCCCCGCTTTCAGCAGCGGGCGGTCCTCCGGGCCGATCGAAACCTCATCCGCGTCGATTTCGGGCCTCGGCAGCAGAGAGAGGCGAAGCTCCCCGCCGAAGCGCACGGGCTGGCCGATGGCGGGCGACACCACGGCGGCGAGACGCTCGCGCCATGGCTTCCAATCCATGAAGGGGGGCACGGCGGCAAGCGCCACAAGGGCGAGGGCCAGAAGCGCCGCCAGTGCCGTGAGGCTTTCCCTGATGATCCGCAAACCCTGGACACCTCGTTTCGACCGGGGCTGATTCCCCGGTGCTCGCCTGATGCAGCCAATCTAGAGCATTTTCAAGCAAAGTGGAAACCGGTTCGCGTGAAAGAAAATGCGATTAAACAAAGAGATAGAGCATCCGAGCTGATCCGGTCACATCGGAAAATGCTCCCGCGCGAGCTTTCCCGAGGATCACGACCCAATCATGACGATCTTTCCGGGATTCATCAGATTTTTCGGGTCAAGCGCCTGCTTGATGAGCCGCATGGCATCCAGAGCCGGCGCGCCAAGTTCGGTTTCAAGGTATTTCATCTTGCCCTGCCCCACGCCATGTTCGCCGGTGCAGGTGCCTTCCATGGCCAGCGCGCGCTCCACAAGCCGAGCCATGAAGCCCTTCGCGGCGGCGATTTCCGCCTCGTTCGACATGTCGATCAGCGGAAGGCAGTGGAAATTGCCGTCGCCCACATGGCCCACGATAGGCGATATGAGGCCCGCGGATTCGAGATCGGCCTTGGTCTCGGCAATGCATTCCGCGAGGCGCGAGATCGGCACGCAGACATCGGTGGAAATGCCCTTCGCGCCAGGCCGGAGCGTGAGCGAAGCCCAATAGGCGTTGTGGCGCGCCTCCCACAGTTTCGTGCGATCCTCCGGCTTCGTGGCCCAGCTGAACGGCCCGCCACCGAGATCGGCCGCGATTTCGCCGAAGCGCTGGGCCTGCTCGGCCACGCCCTGCTCCGTGCCGTGAAATTCCACGAAGAGCGTCGGCTGCTCGGCAAGGTTCAGCTTGGAATACTGGTTGCAGGCCCGGATCTGCACTTCGTCCAGCAATTCGATTCGTGCCACCGGCAGGCCGGACTGGATGGTGAGAATCGTGGCATTCGCCGCGCTCTCGATATCCGGGAACGGGCAGACACCAGCCGAAACCGCCTCCGGCAGGCCGGAGAGCTTCAGCGTGATCTTCGTCACGATGCCCAACGTGCCCTCGGAGCCCACGAGCAGCCGCGTGAGATCATAACCGGCGGAGGTCTTCTTCGCGCGCCGCGCGGTCACGAGCTTCTCGCCATTGGGGAGAATGGCTTCGAGCGCCAGGACATTATCCTTCATCGTGCCATAGCGCACGGCATTGGTGCCGGAAGCGCGGGTCGCCACCATGCCGCCGATCGAGGCATCCGCGCCCGGATCGATGGGGAAAAAGAGCCCGTGGCTCTTGAGGGTTTCGTTGAGCTGCTTGCGCGTCACGCCCGGCTCGACCACGCAGTCAAGATCCTCGGGATGCACCGCGATGATCTTTTTCATGCCCTGGAGATCGATGGACACGCCGCCGAACGGCGCATTCACATGCCCTTCCAGCGAAGAACCGGTGCCGAAGGGCACGATCGGCAGATGATGCGCGGCGGCGATTTTCACGGCATCGCGCACGTCCTCCTCGCTTTCGGCGAAGACCACAACATCCGGCGGCTGGTTGGGAATCCACGTCGTCGTGTGGGCATGCTGCTCGCGCACGGACTGGCTGGTGACGGCGCGATTGCCGAAACGGCGGTGCAGTTCGAGCGTGGCAGCGGCCACGGCTTCGGGTGACGGGCGCATCGGTTTTCCTTCCCTCTCCGGCTTGTTGCGATCACCGGATATGGGTCAGTGTGACTGACCTATTTTCAGAATTCAAGCTTCATGGCGCAGCCGGGCGTTGCACCAGCCGGGCCTGCCCCCTGCGCCGGTAGAACATCCGGCCGTAGATATCGCCCATGAGGTCGCGGCGATAATACATGTAATCGAGGATGGGGTCCCATGGGCATTCCTCGTCGAGCACCGCCTCGAAACCCTGATCGCGGAACACAGCCTGCATGGAAAGCCGCGCCTTGCGGTTCTGAAACTCGGCGAGCACCAGCGCGGTTTTCGTCAGGTCGAGTGCGGCGAGCACCTCGGCTTCGCCGCCCTCGATATCGATTTTCACGATATCCGCCGAGCCCAGCGTCTCGGGGCGGATGACATCCACCTCGAAACTCGGCTCGATCACGCCCGCGCGAAAGGTATCGCCGATATAGCGCAGGAGGCCCGCCTCGCCATCACCGGCATAGCGGCTGAAGAAGGCCTCGCGGGCCTTGTCGGAGGGGTAGATCGCCGCGTTGAAGGGCTGGACCTGGCCGTAGCCAGCAACATTGCGCTGGAGGATCGCGAAGGTCTCCGGGTTGGGCTCGAAGCTGCGCAGCCGACTGCCTGGCCAGCGGCGGGTGGCCCAGAGCGCGAAAGAGCCGACATTCGCCCCGATATCGAGAATATCGAGATCGGTGCCGTCGTGGTGGCTCTCATATTCGCCATCCAGCACATAACGCACGGCGGAGAGCATCGCATCCGGGCATTCGATGCTCACGGGCACCCCCGCCATCAGGCGATGCTCGCCCGGTTTCACCTCAGACATTCAAACCCCCATCCCGGCTCAACCCGACCCAGATGGGAGCTTATCGATCAGTTGCGCCCGAGGAAATCGTTCTTGCCGATATCCACGCCGCCATTCCGCAGAATTCCGTAGGCGGTAGAAAGGTGGAAATAGAAATTCGGCAGCACCACGAAGTTGAGATAGGTGAGGCCGGGGAAGGACATCTCCTGCCCACGGATCTTCAGCGTGATGGTGCGCTCCTCGCTTCCATCGATTTCCGCATCGGGAATCGCCGCGATGAATTCGATCGTCCTGGCGATGCGCTCCTTCAGTTCGGGAAGGGTGGTCTCGGTATCGGTCCATGAAGGATTCTCGCGGCCCGCGAGGCGCGCCGCCGCACCCTTGGCAAAATCGCAGGCGATCTGCACCTGCCGGGTCAGGGGGAACATGTCCGGGAAGAGGCGAAGGGTCATGAAAACCGCCGGGTCCACCTTCTTCGCCTCGCAATGTGCCGCGAGCTTGTCGAGAATGCGATCGAGCGCGCTGAGCATGTGGGTGAAGGCGGGCTTCGTCAGTTGGCTCATCGAGGGCATGGTGTGATTCTCCGGAGCAAGGTTTCGATGGCGGGCAGAGTGGTGGCTGCCGGCTCGGCTTGCAAGGGCCCAGACCGCGCGAATGCACGAAGGTTGCTTGCGCCAAGAGCGGCTTCGTCCCATTTCAGCAAGCGGGCGCGATGCGCGCGAATCAGTGATAATCACGTCATTTCACGGCTCATGAAGCAAAGGAAAACCGGATTGTCCGATCCGTTCTCCCTCGATGAATGGACATCCGCGCCCGCGCATCCGGCCGGGGGCATCGCCGCGCGCGCCATGGCGGCGTCGCGTCCGGCTGTCCATCTGCAGGGGCTCAACCCGGAGCAACTGCGCGCCGTGGAAACGCTCGATGGCCCCGTGCTGGTGCTCGCGGGCGCAGGCACCGGCAAGACCAGGGTTCTCACGAGCCGCATCGCGCATGTCATCGCCACGGGCCGCGCGCGCACCGGCGAAATCCTCGCCGTGACCTTCACCAACAAGGCCGCGCGCGAGATGAAGGAGCGCATCACCGCGCTGATCGGTGCCGTGGGCGAAGGCATGCCGTGGCTCGGCACCTTCCACTCCATCGGCACGAAGATCCTGCGCCGCCACGCCGAACTCGTGGGCCTGCGCCCGGATTTCACCATTCTCGACACCGATGACCAGATCCGCCTGCTGAAGCAGATCCTGCAGGCCGAGAACATCGACGAGAAACGCTGGCCTGCCCGCGTCCTCGCCTTCCAGATCGACGCCTGGAAGAACCGCGCGCTGACCCCCGGGAAGGTCTCGGCCGGCGAGGGGCATGTCTTCGCGGAGGGGCGCGCGCGTGAGCTCTACAATCTCTATCAGGAGCGGCTGAAAGCACTGAACGCCGTCGATTTCGGCGATTTGCTGCTCGAGAACATCCGCCTCTTCCAGGAAAACGCGGAAATCCTCGCCGATTTCCAGCGCCGCTACCGCTTCATCCTGGTGGACGAGTATCAGGATACCAACGTCGCGCAGTATCTCTGGCTGAGGCTGTTGGCCGCCGGCCACCGGAACCTCTGCTGCGTGGGCGATGACGACCAGTCGATCTATGGCTGGCGAGGTGCCGAGGTGGACAACATCCTGCGCTTCGAGAAGGACTTCCCCGGCGCGACCGTGATCCGCCTCGAGCGGAATTACCGCTCCACCGGGCATATCCTGGGCGCGGCGGGGCATCTCATCGCCAGGAACGAGGGCCGCCTCGGCAAGACCCTCTTCACCGATGGCGAGGAAGGCGAGCGCGTCTCGGTCGCCTGCGCATGGGACTCGGAGGAAGAGGCCCGCATGGTGGCCGACGAGATCGAGGCGCTCCAGCACAAGGGCCATTCGCTGCAGGAAATGGCGATCCTCGTGCGCGCTTCCTTCCAGATGCGCGAATTCGAAGAGCGGTTCATCACCAATGCCATTCCCTATCGCGTCATTGGCGGGCCAAGGTTCTATGAACGCGCGGAAATCCGCGATGCCCTCGCCTACTTGCGCATCGTGTCGCAGCCGGCGGATGATCTCGCCTTCGAGCGCATCTTCAACACGCCGAAACGGGGCCTCGGCGATGCGGTGCTGAACGCGCTCCACGCCTATGCGCGGCCCAATCGCGTGCCGCTGCTGCAGGCCGCGCGCGTGCTGATCGAGAGCGACGAGATTTCCTCCCGCGCCCGGCCCGCCTTGCGCGCGCTGGTGGAAAACATCGGCCGCTGGGCTTCCCTCATCGAAACCGTGCCGCATCACGAACTCGCGGAGATGATCCTCGAGGAATCCGGCTATACCGACATGTGGAAGAAGGACCGCTCGGCCGATGCCGCAGGGCGGCTCGACAACCTCAAGGAACTCGTCCGCGCGATGGAGGAGTTCGAGAACCTCGCGGGCTTCCTCGAACATGTCGGCCTCGTGATGGAGAAATCGCAGGGCGAGGATGAGGCACGCGTCTCCATCATGACGCTCCATGGCGCGAAGGGCCTCGAATTCGAGACCGTTTTCCTCCCCGGCTGGGAGGAAGGGCTGTTCCCCAGCCAGCGCACTCTGGATGAGCAGGGCCGCGCCGGCCTCGAGGAAGAGCGCCGCCTCGCCTATGTGGGGCTGACGCGCGCCAAGCGCCGCGTGAAGCTCTATTTCGCCACCAATCGCCGCATCCATGGCCTGTGGCAATCCACCATCCCCTCGCGCTTCGTGGATGAACTTCCGCCGGGGCATGTGGAAGTGGTCGAGGGCCAGGGCACCTATGGCTCCATGCAGCGCATGGGCTATGGCGGCGGCAGCCGCTTCGACAAGGTGAACCCCGCCGCCGCGAGCTACCAGACGCCGGGCTGGCAGCGCATGCAGGCCGCACAAGCCTCGGGGTTCAAGCCCTCGCGCGCGCCGCAGGAGCCGGGCCGCGGCTGGGGTGCCGGAGGATCATCACGCACCATCGAGGGCCGCGTGCTCGCTTCCTCCACCACGCAATCCTCGCGCTACAGAAGCGGCGACCGCGTGTTCCACATCAAGTTCGGCCCGGGCTCTGTGGCGGAAGTCGATGGGAACAAGCTGACGGTGGATTTCGACAAGGCGGGGCGGAAAATGGTGCTGGAGAGTTTTGTGCAGGCCCAGGCCGGATAACACTCCCGGTGTCATTCCCGACGCCCGAGAGGGCGAGCGGGAAACCATCTTTCCAGCCCGGTATAACCGTCCCCATCGCCTCCGCCGTCATGGCCGGACCTGTTCCGGCCATCCATGTCTTGGGCTGAGGT
>JADCCH010000250.1 GCA_020252865.1 Methylobacterium sp. | reverse complement strand
TTTTGAAACTCTGCGTCGGCTGCGAATCCATCGCCGATCTCGAAAGCTGGATCGAGGAAAACCGCCTGCTGCATCAGCGGCTGAAGCGGCCCTATCGGCAGTTCCATACCACGCGGATGACACCGAAGCGGATGGACGAGATCCTCGGCGGAGGTTCGCTTTACTGGGTCATCAAGGGCTTTCTCTCGGCGCGCCAGCGCATCGAGGCGATCGAGCCCTTCACGGATTCGGATGGTATCCAGCGCTGCCATCTCGTGCTGGAGCCGGTGGTCATTCCCGTGCGCTCCCGGCCTGTGCGGCCCTTCCAGGGCTGGCGCTACCTGACGGAGAAGGACGCGCCGCCCGATCTCTCGCAGCAGGGGGCGGATCTCGCGGAAATGCCGGAATCGCTGCAGCGGGAATTGCGCATGCTGGGCCTGCTCTGATAGCGCTTGAGGCCTGACGCTCGTCTGCGCGGAGAAAACCCTTGAACTACATCGTGTCCACGCTGGTTTTCGGGGCGATCGTCTGGTGGTTCGCCCTCGGCCCCGGCCGCAAGGCGGGCGAGAGCCTTTCGCCCTTCACGCGCAAGGTTGCCGGCCTCGGCGCGGGCGCGGTGGGAATCGCGCTGGGCATGAAGGGCCGGTGGGATTTCGCGATCGTGCTGGTTTCGCTCTCGGCCTGGCTGCTCGGTTTCAAGCTGCCGAGAATGTTCGATCCCATCGGAAATGCGCGGAAATCACAGATCCGAACCATCGCGCTGCTGGTGACGATCGATCTCGGTTCGAACGAGATCGAGGCGCAGGTCCTCGCCGGGCGTTTCGCAGGCAAGCGCTTCGACCAGATCGCCGACAAGGATCTGGTGATGCTTGCGCAGGATCTCGCGCAACTCGATCCCTCAGGGCTTGCGCTGCTTCTGAATGACCTCGACCGCCGCGCGCCCGGTTGGCGTGAGCACGTGCAGGTCGATTCGCAGGCGGGGGCCGGAGATACGCGCGCGGCCTCCGCCGAAATGCGCGAAGACGAGGCTTATCAGATCCTTGGGCTGGAACCGGGCGCGGGTGAGGAGGCCATTCGCGCCGCGCACCGGGCGCTGATCGCGCGGCTGCACCCCGACAGGGGCGGACCCACGGCCCTCGCGGCGCTCGTGAACCGGGCGAAGGATGTCGCGCTCGCTGCGCGCCGCTAGCTCGCGCCGATCGAGCGGGTGGTCGAGGCCAGTCCAGAGGCCCGAGAGGCTGGTGGGATCCACGGCGTCCATCATGGCGGCTCCAGGAATCAGGGGCGCTGGGCGAAACAATTGAACCCGGTGCGCTTCAGCACCTTGCAGGCTTCCTGCGCTTCATCGGCCTCGAAGCCGGCGAAGCGCGCGCGGTAGAGAACCGTCCCGCCCTTGCTCACTGCTTCGGTGAAGGCTTCGGCGCTTCCGAGCAGCCGGCCGTTCCTTTCGCGGGCATGGTCGAGCAGGGTCCGGGCCTTGGCCTCGCTTTCGGCCGCGGCCAGCTGAATGACCCAGCCTGTCCGGGCGGGAGCGGGCACCGCTGCGGCACGTGCAGCGGGTTGCGGCGCTACCTCCGGCTGGGGCTGCGCCTGTGCCGCAGCGACGCGCTCGGCGGGAGCCGCAGCCAACGGGGTCGGCGGGATGACGGGAGACGCCACCGGGCCGGAGGGAGCCGTGGCCGAGAAGGGGGACGGCGCGCGCTCCTCCACCTTGCGCGGCAGCGGCTGGCCACCGTCAGCCTGCGGCATCTTGGCTGGCAAGGCATTCGTGAAGCGCACATTGCCCGGCGGCACGATGCGGTTCTCGCCCGGGGGCGGCAGCGGATCGGCATTGCTGATCGCTTGCAGGGCCTGCGAGCGCGGCGTCGTGCCCACGAGCGCGAGCGGCGTCGTGGCGCCCCCCGCGGGCGGCGTGCCGCCGGCAATCGCAAGACCACGCGAGCGGGTGAGGCCCTGATCGGCGACGTCGCCGATCACGGCAGCGCGCGGACGGGGCGGCGGGAGCGGCAGGGCCTCACCCGAGACGGGAGCGGGCGTGGTCACCGGAGGCTGCGGGGCAGGAACCGGCGCGGCCGCCACCTGAACGGGCACGCGGGGCGCGGGCCTCGTGCCGGTTTCGTCACCTTCGTCATCATTGGCTGCGACCGCGACTTCCACGGCGCGGGGCGTGCGACGACCGGCAACGGCGCGCGGCATGTGCCCCTCGACCAGAGAAGCGACCAGAGCATCGCGCTGGCGGCCCGAACGGCCGCCGAGCACCACGGCGAGGATGTGGCGGCCATCGACCTTCGCCGAGGTCAGCAGGTTGAAACCCGAGGCGCGCGTGAAACCGGTCTTGATGCCGTCCACGCCTTCGACGCGCCCCAGAAGCTTGTTGTGATTCCGGTAGGCCTGGCCGTCGAACTCGAAGGTGCGCGTGCCGAAATAGGGATAGAATCGCGGAAAACGGTCGTGGATCGCCCGGCCCAGCGTGACCAGGTCCCGCGCGGTCGTGATCTGCCGGGGGTTCGGAAGGCCCGAGGCGTTGCGGAAAACGGAACGGGACATGCCGATTGATCGCGCCTTGGCGGTCATCATGTGACCGAAGCGCTCCTCGGTGCC
>JADCCH010000025.1 GCA_020252865.1 Methylobacterium sp. | reverse complement strand
GTGGTCTCGACCTTCCTCGATGAGGTGCGCGCGGCGTGACGCCCGGCATTCTCGGTGGGAAAAGCGCGCGGGTCCTGGCTCCCGCGCGTTTTTCGTTTCGGCCGTCGGTTCTTCGCGTTTTTACGACGAGAACGCGTATCCGCTTCGCTTGAAACTGCTCAAGCCTGGAAACCCCTGCGCTCTATCCCGAGAACAGCAGGTCCTGGGTCATTTCCGGAACGGCGGAGAGGGATTTCAGGGCCTCCTTCAGCGCTTCCCGCCGCTCCGGGCCGAGGCTCGAGACTTCGACGCGGCTCGAAGGCGGCTGCCCCTTCGCGATATCCGCGAGTTGCTGGTCGAGAATGCATTCCATCAGCACGGCCTGCGCGCGCTCCATCGCGGAAAGGTCGCCATCCGCGCCGATCTTTCCCGCGCGCAGGGCCGCGAGCCGCTCCGCCGTGTTGCGGGCCGGTATGCCATGGCTCAGCGCGAGGCAGCGCGCCGAAGCGACGATGGGGAACAGCCCACCCTTCTTGAGATCGACCCGGCCGTCCGTCTCCGTGCGGAAACGGCCGAACAGACCCAGGGGCGGCGACCAATGGCCGAGCTGCTCCGCCAGCAGCTTCACCATCGCCCGCGAGCCATGGGCGCGGCTGCGCGCCTCCGAGGCCAGCGCTGCGGCGAGCCCGGCATCGCCATGGACGGCGCGGAAATCGTAGAAGATGTCGACTGCGAGGAGATCATCCGGCGTCGTGGTCTCGGTCCAGCTGCGGATGCGGTTCGACCAGGCTTCGGCATGGCCATTCCACGCCGGGTTGCTGGCCATCACGCCGCCCTTGCAGAGCGGGATTCCGATTTCGTGAAGCAGCTCCGTCATCGCCACGCCATGGGTGAGGAACCAGGCCTCGTTCTCCGCCATGCCCGCATGGATGGTTGCATTATCCTGGTCAGGCACGAGCAGGCTCTCTCCGCGTCCGGCCGAGCCAAGCACAAGGGTGGCATAGCGGACCGGGGCGGGGCCGAGACCGCGCGATTCCAGCCGCTTCTCGGCCTCGAGTGCGGCCCTGCGGGTCAGCGCGCCGATCTCGCGGCTGATGACGCCCGCGCAATCCGTGGCGCTGACGCCTTCCACGCGCAACCGCGCGATCACGCCGGGCAGGCGCCCCCAGGCGCGGGCAAGATCGGCCGGCGTGTTGGCCGTGTCGATCGCGTCGCCGAGCGCGAGCGCGTCGGAGGCCCTGAGGCGCAGGAGATCGCGCGCCGAAAGCGCCCCGATGAGCCGGCCCTCCTCATCCACCACGCCCAGATGGCGAATCTGCCGCCGCTCCATGCGGCCGATGGCGCGATAGATGAAGGCCTCGGCCGGCACGGTGAGGAGCGGGCGCGTCGCGATCTCCGCGAGAGGCTTCGCAAGCGCGGACGGACCGCTGGTGCCGATCTGGCGGATGACATCACGCTCGGTGACGATGCCGGTTTCGCCGCCCTCGAAGCCGACGAAAACCGAGGAGATGCCCCGTTTTGCCATGCGCTCGGTCGCCTCACCGAGGGTCGTTGCGGAGGGCAGGATCACCGGCGATAGGCTCGCAATGTCCTTCACGCGATGGCGAAAGGGATAGGCATCGATGCGGGCGAGCGCGCCTTCGCTCACGGTGGGGCGCACCGGCTCGACCCAGCCCGCACGGGCATAGCCCTCCAGCGCATGGGTGAGCTGGCGGCAGGCAGCCTCGGCTTCGCCAAAGGTGCGGATGTTTTTCTCGCGCAGGGCGGGCAGCAGGGCGAGGAACAGCCGGGCGGTCAAGCGGGCATCGGCCAGCGCGTCATGCCGACCGGTCACCGCCAGCCCAAGATGGCTCGCCAGGGCATCCAGCGTGAAACTGCCCAGGCGCGGAAAACAGAGTTCCGCGAGCAGGCGCGTCTCCAGCACGCGGTTCGCGGGCGCGGGCAGGCCGGCGAGCTTGCCCTCGCGGGCGAGGATCGCGAGATCGAAGCCGATATTGTGGCCGATGAGCACGGCCTCGCCGGCAAAGGCCCGGAAACCGGCATAGGCCTCGGGGAAAGCGGGGGCATCGGCCACATCGGAATCGCGGAGGCCGTGGATGGCCGAGGAAGCCGGCGGGATGGGCGCGCCAGGGTTCACCTTGATCTCGAACGGCGCATCCTCATCCGGATGGCCCGCGACGAGCCGCACCGCACCGATCTGCAGCAGACGCGCCTGCGCGGGATCAAGCCCGGTCGTCTCGGTATCGAAGACGACGGCGTCGAGCGCAAGCAGCGGATCATTCGCGATCAGGGCCGGCATGGCCTCGGCCTCCTCCCGTTGGCAAACACCCGGCGCTCAGGCCGGTCATGCAGAACGGTAGCGGCATGGCGGCCGAAGCGCCATGCGCTGGCGCAAGCTCAGCCGTTGCCGCTCACAAGCCCCATCAGGCTCGGAAGGGTGATGAGGAAGATCGCACCGAGCCACACGGCCATCGAGGTGGAATCGCTCTGCTGGCGCCCGGTGAGGCGCTCGAAGATCGCGGCCGGAATCCCCGCGACCATCACGCTGCCCACCGCCACGATCAGCGAGGCGAGATAGAAGGTGATGACCGGTGAGGTGATTCCGTATTCCCTCAGGATCGGCCCGAAGGGAATCGCGACAAAACTGAAATAGGGCGAGAAATGCATCCCGTTCAGCAGCGACAGGGAGGCGATGCCGATGATGTAGCCATCCTGCTTCAGCAGCGCCTCGCGGCGTTCCATCTCCGACATCACTGCGCTCCCAGTTGCGGCAGAAAGCCATACATCACCGCGAGAAGCAGCCAGCAGATGCGCAGGATGATGAGCCAGAACACGGCGAAGATCATCACGAGGCCCGGCGCGACGATGCGCGGGGTGATGGCCTGCACGGCGTGGAGAACCGGGTCCGTCACCTGGCAGAAGACGCGCCAGATCACGAGTTCGCTCTGCGGCCGGAAAACGAGCGAGAGCAGATACCGCCCCAGCAGCGTGTACAGCAGGATCGAGATCAGCATGTTCGGCCCGTTATAGAGCCAGAACGCAGCATTGGCGGACATGCGCGAAACCTCGTGATCATGCGGCAGGATCGCCGCATCTGGTCTCTTTATGGGATTTTCCCGGGTGAAGAAAAGGGGCGGGAGATCGCTCCCCCGCCCCGATTCTTTGCTCGTCCGATGGCGTCAGTGCGCCGCCACCAGGCCGCTCTTCTCGTCCATCAGGGTCTTGCCCTTCGGACGGCGGCAATCGTCGATGAACTGCTGGAGTTCCTTCGACGGGGCCGGCGTCATCAGCGACACCACAACCATCACCAGGAAGCCGACGGGCAGGCCGAAGGCAGCCGAGGAGATGTTGTTGATGTTGAACCAGCCCACGCGGCTCTGGAGCGGGTGCGTCGCCGCCACCGGACCATCGAGAAGCGCCGGGTTCGAGAGCGCCGCCTTCATGGCATCCGCCGAGATGAGCGGCGCGCCGGTGACCGGGTTGAGGTTCGACACCATGCCGAAATACTCGACACCCACATGCGGCCAATAGCGGGTGATGACGAGGTAGAACAAGGTGACGAAGAAGCCCGCGAGCATGCCCGCGATCGCACCCTGCTTGGTCGTCCGCTTCCACCACACCCCCAGAACGAGGGCAGGGAAGAGGCCGCCGGCCGCAAGGCTGAACGCCCAGGCCACCATCGCGACGATGTCCGTGGGCCGCGTCGAGGCCGTCCAGGCCGCCAGCACCGCGACCACCACCAGCAGCGCGCGGCTGATGACGAGACGCTGCCTGGTCGGCGCGTTCGGGTTGACCATCTTGTAGTAGATGTCATGCGACAGCGCGTTGGCGAGCGCGAGCAGCAGGCCATCCGCCGTGGAGAGCGCGGCGGCAAGACCGCCGGCGGCCACGAGGCCCGTGATCACATAAGGCAGGCCGGCGATTTCAGGCGTCGAGATCACGACCACGTCGGTGTTGATCGAGAAGTCCTGAAGGCGCAGCACGCCGGTATGGCCGGCCACGGCCTTGCACGATTCAGCCACCACTGCCGCCGAGGCTGCCGCCTTGCCGCAGATGTTGATGAGGCCAAGCTTGCCCCAGTTATAGACCCACATCGGCAGGTCCGCGATGTTCTTGCCGATCAGGGTCGAGTAGACCTCGAGCTTCGAGAACGCCGCATAGGCCGGAGCGGTGAAGTAGAGGATGAAGATGAAGAGCAGCGACCAGGCCACGGACTGGCGGGCTTCCCTCACCGACGGGGTCGTGAAGTAGCGCATCAGGACGTGCGGGAGCGAGGCCGTGCCGACCATCAGGCAGAAGATCAGCCAGAAATAATTCGCGGGCGAATAGCGCGAGAATGGCGCGGTATGCGACGTCTGGAGCGAGCTCGCGGGCGCGAGGCCCTTCTGGACGAATTCCTGCTCGAGCGTGGCGATCTGCTGCAGCGCCTGACCATAGGTCAATTGCGGCAGCGGAATGCCGAACTTCTTCGCCGACATCCAGATCACGGGGACAAGATAGGCGATGATGAGCACGATATATTGCGCAACCTGCGTCCAGGTCACGGCCTTCATGCCGCCGAGCATCGAGCAGACCAGAATACCCATCAGGCCGATGAAGCAGGCAAGCTCGAAGTTCATTTCAAGGAAGCGCTGGGCGATCAGGCCCGTGCCGAAGATCTGCGCCACGACATAAGTGAAGGAGCAGGCGAGAAGCACGAGAACGCCGCAGAGGCGCGCCGCGTTGCCGCCATAACGGGCGGCGAGGAAGTCCGGCACGGTATAGGCGCCGAATTTGCGCAGGAACGGCGCAATCAGCACCGCCACCAGCACGTAGCCGCCGGTCCAGCCGAGAATGAAGGCGAGGCCGTCATAACCCAGGAGGAAGAGCGTGCCGGCCATGCCGATGCACGAGGCCGCGGACATCCAGTCCGAGCCGGTCGCCATGCCGTTGTAGAAAGCCGGAACCGTGCGGCCCGCGACATAATATTCACCGACGTCCGACGTGCGCGAGACGATACCGATGAAGGCATAGACCAGAATGGTCAGGCCCATGAACATGTAGCCGAGATACCTCTGCTGCACGCCGAGCTGCTCGAGAATGCCGACCAGCACGATGAAGCCGAAGAAGCCGCCGGTGTAGAGCGTGTAGATGCGGCCGAGATTGTTGAGGAAGCCACCCTTGCCTGCAATAGAATCTGCCATGGTTGCCTCCCCTTATTCTTCTTCGGCCACGCCGCATTCGCGGTCGATCTTGTCCTGTGCCTTCGCGAACCAGAACAACATGATCACGAAGATGATGATCGAGCCTTGCGAGGCCATGTAGAAGCCGAGCGGGAAGCCGAGAATTTTGATGCTGTTCAGCGGCACTACGAACATATGGACGATGAATCCGAAGAAGACCCACAGGGCCATCATCACTTTCATCAGGTTACTGGTCTTTTGCCAGTAGATCTCGTCTGTATTGTTAGCCATTCGGTTTTTCCTCCCAGTGCCGCGTTCTCAAGCGGCGTTGAACGGGGGGAACGGAGGCCCCGGTTGATCCATCGCAATGACGCCATTTTTGCGCCTCGCAAAAGACCGATGCCCACTCTCCCATTTGGCAAAATGGACGAGTTATTGCTTTCGTCATTACGACTTTCGGCTAATACTTTTTAAACCATTGATATCGCCTGTGAAAAAAATTCCGACGGGTCGGCGCCCATGCTCCCCGATAACCCCGGGCTCGCGGAATCGTGATCAAGGCGCGGCGGATTACGGATCTGGGTCTTGGCGGAGGGGGGGGCGGCAGAGGGTGCGGCGGAGGGGTTCGAGCCCCCGACCTCCGTTCGGCCAAACGCGCGACCCGGCGCCGAGCCTTTGCGGTTGTCGCAAATCAATGGCTCCCGGACAGTTCCCTCCGCGACATCATCGCCGATTGAAAGCCCGTCTTGAGCGATCGCTTTTTCGGTGCTCGAAGCAACACCCTGTTGATCGTGGAACTGGGCCGGCGCATCCCGCAGGAAGCCGTCGTCTGGTCGTTTGGTGCGGATGCGCGCGGCGACGCTTGCTGCCGGACATCAACCAGCGGCCGGAGCGAAATGAACTCCAATAGGTCCATAATATGGACCTTCCTGGCGGATAAAATTCGCCCGGTCCGTCACTGTCCATTGCACTGGCAAGATTTTTGGCTACCATACCTCGATCTGCAGTTTAATCATTCCATAATGTGAACCTTGCTGCAGATCGCGGGGTGGGTCGTTCGCCGGAACAGGGGGCGGCTGTCTTGCGGAATAGTCGGGCTCCCGGTCTCACGGGGCGGGGAACCGGCGAGGGAATGGTCTGGCAGGGTGGAAGCATGACGGAGTTGTCTCAGGCGGTCGCCGCGCCGGTGATCGATCAGGCGGACACCTACAGGCATCGCGCGCGGTTCATCTGGCCGCTTGAGGTCGTGGCTGCGGTTCTTCTGGTGGCGATCATCCTGCTTCTGCTGACCGGTGTCACCTCGCGCTATGTCTTTTCCCTTCCCATCGTCTGGATCGACGAGGCGACTTCGACATCCTTCCTTTGGCTCGCGATGCTGGGCGCGGCCCTCGCGATCGACCGGAACGAACACCTGAGGCTCACGCTTTTCATCGGCATGTTCCCGTCGCGCCTCCGCGCTCTCGTCGAGGCTTTCGCACTGCTCGCCGCCACCGTCTTCCTTGCTGCGATGCTTTATCCGGCCATCGATTACACGATGGAGGAATCATACGTTTCGACGCCCGCGCTCAACATCGCCAACAGCTGGCGCGTTTCGGCCATTCCCTTCGGCATCGCGACGATGCTGCTGCTCACGTTGCGCTACGCGCTGCGTATCTGC
>JADCCH010000249.1 GCA_020252865.1 Methylobacterium sp. | reverse complement strand
CCCGAAAAGGGAATCATGCGCGCCTATCTCGATTTCGAAAAGCCTGTCGCGGAACTCGAGGCGAAGATCGCCGAACTCCGGGCCCTGACCGATGGGCAATCGGGTGCTGCGATCACCGATGAGGTGACACGGCTCGAAGGTAAGGCCCAACAGGCCCTGCGCGACGTTTATGCCGCCCTGACGCCCTGGCAGAAGACGCAAGTGGCACGCCATCCCGAGCGTCCGCATTGCGTGCATTACATCTCCCGGCTCATCACGGATTTCACCCCGCTCGCGGGTGACCGCTATTTCGGCGAGGATTCCGCCATCATCGGCGGGTTCGGCCGCTTCCGGGGTCAGTCTGTCTGCGTGATTGGGCAGGAAAAGGGCCAGGACACGGAAACGCGGCTGAAGCACAATTTCGGCATGGCCCGGCCAGAAGGTTATCGCAAGGCCGTGCGCCTGATGGAACTGGCGGATCGCTTCGGCCTGCCGGTGATCAGCCTCGTGGATACCGCCGGTGCCTACCCCGGCATCGGGGCGGAAGAACGCGGGCAGGCGGAAGCCATCGCCCGCTCCACCGATGCCTGCCTCGCGCTCGGCGTGCCGAATGTCGCGCTGATCCTCGGCGAAGGTGGCTCGGGCGGCGCGATCGCCATTGCCACGGCCAATCGCGTGCTGATGCTGGAACATGCGATCTATTCGGTGATCTCGCCGGAAGCAGCAGCCTCGATCCTCTGGCGCGATTCGACCCGCGCGCAGGAAGCAGCCTCGACCATGCGCATCACCGCGCAGGATCTTCTTCGGCTGAAAGTGATCGACATGATCATTTCCGAGCCTGTGGGCGGTGCCCATCGCGCGCCGGAAGCGGCGATCCAGTCAGTGGGCGATGCCCTCGCGCATTCCCTCTCCGACCTCGCGGGGCTATCACCGGAACAGTTGCGCGAGAACCGCGCGGAAAAATTCCTCGCCATCGGCCGGAAACTTTGAGCGGCCGGGGATCGCAGTTAACGAAGGCTTCAGGCTATGGGCAGGATTTGTGGAATTTGATCTGGCTCTTGGCTAGCATGCTTCGGAGTCTCCATATTATAAGGCGAATCCAACGGGCTTTTGTCTGGGTCATAGGACGGGTTGAGGCATGAAGCGTTCGATCTCCGGGCGTGCGATCGGGATGGGCGGGGCGCTGGTCGCGGCTCTCCTGCTCGCCGGCTGCAACGATAACAGCTATCTGCCGCGCGATTCCCGCCACTGGGTTGCCTTGTCTCCCGAAATCCAGAGCAAGATGAGCGAAATGGGCCTGTCGAAAGCCTCGCCCATCCTCATCCGCGCCTACAAGAAGGAAAGCGAACTCGAGGTCTGGAAAGCAGACAATGCGGGAGAATACAAGCTTCTGAAAACCTTCCCCATCTGCCGCTGGTCCGGCCAGCTCGGCCCGAAGAAGGTGGAAGGCGACCGCCAGGTGCCGGAAGGGTTCTATTCCATCACCCCGCAGATGATGAACCCGAATTCCTCTTTCTACCTGTCTTTCAACGTGGGCTACCCGAACACCTTCGACCGCCAGCTGGGCCGCAATGGCTCGAACATCATGGTGCATGGCGCCTGCACGTCGCGCGGCTGCTTCTCGATGACCGACAAGCAGATTGCCGATATCTATGCGCTGGCGCGCGAGAGCTTTGCCGGGGGGCAGAAAGCCATCCAGATGCACAGCTTTCCCTTCCGCTTCACGCCGGAAAATCTCGCGAAATATCGCGCGGATGACAATCTCCCCTTCTGGAAGAATCTGAAGGAGGGCGCGGACCGCTTCGAAGTCTCGAAGCGGGAAGTTCAGGTCGCAGCCTGCAATGGCAAGTATCGCTTTGGATCAGGCGCACCGGACCCGAATGCCCTCTGCTCCAACCCGGCCGCCGATGATCCGATCTCCCTGGCTGCGCGTGAGAAGGCGAAGAAGGACGAGATCCGCGTGGCGGAACTCACCAAGGCCGGCCACAAGGCGCTGAAGCGCATCTATCAGGATGGCGACCAGCACCACTCCTTCAAGCACACACAGCATGCGTCGGTCGGCGCAGAGGATGTCTCGCGGGCCGCGACCGTTCCGCAGGGCACCTCGCGCGTGGCGGATGTCTCGCAGCCGGATGCGCTCGATATCGGGCCGGTGGATGTCCCAGCCGAAAAGGCGCGCGGCCTGAACCGCCCGCAACTTCTGGCCCTGGCCCATCGCGAGCGCTTCGCCGCCGAGCCGGCCGCGAGCCCCGCCAGCGCCACGGCTGTGGCCGTCACGCCCGTCGTGCCCAACGCCCGCACGACACAGAGCATCGCGCGCCCGGCCGCGACGCCTCCGGCCGTGCAGACCACGGCTCTCGTGGCCGAGGAGAAGAAGGGCGAGAAGCCGGCCTTCTATGAGCGCTGGCTGGGCTCGCTCTCGGGCTTGACCGCGAGTGCCACGGGCACCACCGAATCGACGCCGGGCACGCCGGCAGCCGGTCTGCCGACCCCGCCGCAGCGCCGCTGATCTTCTGGAAAATGACACAGCATGGGCCGGGCGGGACTCCGCGCCGGCCGTTTTTGTTTCGTCACGCCGGGTTGCGCGGCTCGAGAATGAGGATGTTCGCCTCGATCCGGCAGTCGAAACGCGGCTCGTTCGCCAGCGTGGCGAGGAGCCGCCCGATCGGCGGATAGCCGCCTGCGCCCGTGAATTCGTGCACGTCATCGATGAGGATGACATGGCCAAGAACGGGCGAGGCGAGAATCGCATCGAGCTCGCGGCTGATCGGAGAAGCCGCCTCGCCATGGGCGGTATCCCCGCCGGAATAATGACCATCGAGCCAGAACAGGGCGGGCTCGGTCAGGGCGGCGACCAGCGGTGGCAGAACCTGCCCCGAATCGCCTTGGATCACCTCGACATGCTGGCGGCCCGCAAAGCGCTTCTTGGCGCGGGCATGGAATTCGGCGGCGAGCTCGATCGAAACCGCGCGCTTCACGAGGCTGGCCATGTCTTCCAGCGTGTCACCCTTGAAGGTGCCGGTCTCGATGAAAACCGGGAGATTGTGCTTGCGCTGGAAGGCTCGCAGCAGCCGGCGCTTGACGGCAGGCGGCGGCGGAACAGGGCAACCCTGGCTGACCCAGCCGAGGATTTGCGCATTCTGCCGCAGGATCGCGAACGGATTGGCTGTCATCGCCGCCTCATCGCCTCAGGCGAAGCGTCCGTGGCAATGCTTGAACTTCTTGCCCGAGCCGCAGGGGCAGGGCTCGTTGCGGCCGACCTTGCCCCAGGTGGCGGGGTCGCCGGGATCGCGAGGGCCGGCGGGCTCGTCGGCCGTGATCTCTGTCTGCCCCTGCACGCCATAGGCTGCGGCCGCGCGATCAACCGGGGAAACATGGGCCGGCAGCGGCATTGGCCCCTGCCCGGCAATGCCCATGGGGTTCTCGCCTTCGGCCGGCTGGTCAAACACCACTTCCACCCGCATCAGCTGGCCGGTCACGGTCTCGCGGAGGCTCACCAGCAGGCGATCATAAAGTTCAAAGGCCTCGCTCTTGAATTCGTTCAGCGGATCGCGCTGAGCATAGCCGCGCCAGCCGATCACCTGCCGGAGGTGATCGAGCGTGACGAGATGCTCGCGCCAGAGATGATCGAGCGTCTGCAGCACGACCTGCCGCTCGATGTAGCGCATCAGATCGGGCGTGTTCTTCGTCTCGCGCTCGGCATAGGCCCCGTCGGCGGCTTTCGTCAGGCGTTCGCGGATTTCCTCATCCGCGATGCCCTCCTCGCGTGCCCATTCATCCACCGGAAGGTCCAGCGCGAGGTAGCGCGCGGTCTCTTCCTTGAGGCCCTCGACATTCCAGGCCTCGGGATAGGCGCCTTCGGGGATGTTGCGCGAAACGATCTCCTCCACCACGGCATGGCGCATATCCATGACGGTGCCGATGAGATCGGGCGTGGCCATCAATTCTCGACGCTGCTCGAACACCACCTTGCGCTGGTCGTTCATCACGTCGTCGTATTTCAGGATGTTCTTGCGGATCTCGAAGTTGCGCGCCTCGACCTTCTTCTGCGCGGTTTCGAGCGCCTTGTTGACCCACGGATGAGCGATGGCCTCGCCTTCCTGCAGGCCCAGCTTCTGGAGGATGTTGTCCATCCGGTCCGAGCCGAAGATGCGCATCAGGTCATCTTCGAGCGAGAGGAAGAATTTCGAACGGCCAGGATCGCCCTGCCGTCCGGAGCGGCCGCGCAGCTGATTGTCGATACGCCGGCTCTCGTGGCGTTCCGCCGCGATGACATAGAGGCCGCCGGGGGCCTGCATCGTCTTGGCGGGCTTCGAGCCCTTGGCCGGCTCGAGTGCGACCAGCTCGCCGGAATTCATCACCTTCTCGCGGTTCTTTGCGATCTCCGCCTTGATCTTCGAAATGGCCGCCTCGCGCGCCTCGCCCTCGAGGCCGGCGCATTCGTGCTCGACGCGCATCTTGAGGTTGCCGCCAAGCTGGATGTCCGTGCCGCGGCCGGCCATGTTCGTGGCGATGGTAATGGCGCCGGGCACGCCGGCCTCGGCCACGATGAAGGCCTCCTGCTCGTGATAGCGGGCATTCAGCACCGCGAAGAGCTTCTCTTCCTTCGTGCCCTGGTCGCCATCCATAAGCGGCTTGAAGGGGTTGGGATCGGAGAGATCGACCTGCCGGAAGCCGCGCTTCTTCAGGAGGGCCGCCAGTTGCTCGCTTTTCTCGATCGAGGTCGTGCCGACCAGCACCGGCTGGCCGCGCTCCTTCGCGCGCTCGATCTCCGAGACGATCGCCTCTTCCTTCTCGGCCGCGGTGCGATAGACCTCGTCATCCTGGTCGAGGCGCGCTACCGGCACGTTGGTGGGAATTTCCACCACTTCGAGATTGTAGATCTGCTGGAATTCCTCGGCCTCGGTCGCGGCGGTGCCGGTCATGCCCGCAAGCTTCCTGTAGAGGCGGAAATAGTTCTGGAAGGTGATGGAGGCGAGCGTGACGTTCTCGGGCTGGATCGCCACCTTTTCCTTGGCTTCCAGCGCCTGGTGAAGGCCTTCCGAATAGCGCCGGCCCGGCATCATGCGGCCGGTGAACTCGTCGATGATCACGACCTCGCTCTGTCGCGTTTCCGGGTTGTAGCGGGTGATGTAATCCTTGTCCTTCGTGAAGAGCTTGTGCGCCCGCAGTGCCGAGTTGACATGATGAACGAGCGAGGAGTTGATCGCCTCATAGAGCGAGGCGCCATCCTTCAGGATTCCGGCTTCGGTGAGCAGCTCTTCCACATGCTCGTTGCCCGCTTCCGTGAGATGCACGGTGCGCTGTTTCTCATCCACCTCGTAATCCTCGGCCACGAGGCGCGGGATGAGCGCATCGATCGTCATGTAGAGATCCGAGCGGTCTTCCGTCGGGCCGGAGATGATCAGCGGGGTGCGCGCCTCGTCGATCAGGATCGAGTCCACCTCGTCGACGATCGCATAGGCATGCCCGCGCTGGGCCATCTGCGCGAACTCGTATTTCATGTTGTCGCGCAGATAGTCGAAGCCGAATTCGTTGTTCGTGCCGTAGGTGATGTCGGCGGCATAGGCCTCCTTGCGCTGCATGTCGTCCAGGCCATGCACGATGGTGCCCACGCTGAGCCCGAGGAAGCGATAGACCTGCCCCATCCATTCCGCGTCGCGGCGGGCGAGGTAATCGTTCACGGTCACCACATGCACGCCATTCCCGGCGAGCGCATTGAGATAGACAGGCAGGGTCGCGACCAGCGTCTTGCCTTCCCCGGTGCGCATTTCGGCAATACCGCCTTCATGGAGCACCATGCCGCCGATGAGCTGCACATCGAAATGCCGCTGGCCGAGCACGCGCTTCGCGGCCTCGCGGACCGTCGCGAAAGCGGGAACAAGCACGTCATCGAGGGTCTTGCCTGTGGCAAGCTGCTCGCGGAAGGCCACGGTGCGCTGCGCCAATGCCTCATCCGACAGGCCGGAAAGCTCGGCTTCGAGCGCGTTGATCGCGGCGACGCGCGGATTGTAACCCTTCAGCCGCCGCTCGTTCGATGAGCCGAAAACGGTGCGCAAAAGTCCGCCGAGCATGGATGTCTCTTTCCCTGGCTTTCCGCGCGGGAATCGCGGAACGCCCTGGCCTCGGCCCGGCGGGAGCCGGGGGCGAAGCAATGAGCCCCGTGCGAGGGGCCGAATAACGCGAGCGGGAGATAAGAATTGCGCGCCCGGATTGTCAACGTTGGCAGCCCGAATCCTTTGGCGAATTCGGGTTTTTCGCCCATTCGCGCCGGGCTCGCAGCAGCGTGATGGCGCGCGGCAAGGTTCCGCTCGCCAAAGGAAGCGCTTTCCGCTAACCCTCGCGGCCATTGATTTTCTCCGGAGATCCTCCATGCCCGTGCGTCTTCTTGCTTCCGCGCTTGCCCTCTTCGTGCTGACGGCCGGGCCGGTTGTCGCGCAGAATTCGAAAGTGCTCGCGACCGTGAATGGCGAGGCCATTACGGAAGCAGAGGCCAAGGTCGCGCTTGAGGACCTGCTCACGCAGCTCCCCAATGTGCCGGAAGACAAGCGACTGGAACTCGCGGTCGATTTCCTCGTCGAGGTCAAGCTCGCGGCGCAGGCCGCCAGGAAGGCGAAGATCGACCAGTCAGCGGATTTCACCCTCAAGATGAGCTACGCACGGGATCGCATCCTGATGGAGCGGCTCTTCGCCCAGGAGGGCAGCAAGGCCACGGGCGAGGCGGCCGTGAAGAAGTTCTACGACGAGCAGGTCGCGAAGCTGGCCCCGGTGGAAGAGGTGCGGGCCCGCCACATCCTTGTCGAGGGCGAGGAGGAAGCGAAGAAGATCCATGCCCGCGTGAAGGGTGGCGAGGATTTCGCGAAGGTCGCGACCGAGACCTCGAAGGACCCCGGTTCGGGCAAGGGTGGTGGCGATCTCGGTTATTTTTCCAAGGATCGGATGGTGCCTGAATTCGCCGAGGCTGCCTTCGCGCTGAAGGCCGGCGAGATTTCCGCGCCGGTGAAGAGCCAGTTCGGCTGGCACATCATCAAGCTGGAAGATCGCCGCAACCGGCCGGCGCCGGCCTTCGCCGATGTGCGCGAGCGTCTCTCCCAGGCGCTCGCCGAACGCGCCCAGGCGGAACTTCTCGAGAATCTCCGCAAGGAAGCCAAGATCGACCGGCCCGGAACGGAGAAGAAGTAGGCGCGGCGCCAACCCGCGCCGGTCTTGCCAGAAGCCGGCCTTTCAGGCAGAGCCGAAACCTCGTTTCCGCTTGTGAAGAGGCATGCCCCATGGCCGGCAAATCCGTTCCCGTTTCTCCGCTCTCGCCGAAGAAATATCCGAAGATGCCGGCGGTGGACGGCGTGGCCTTCGCCACGGCGGAAGCTGGAATCCGCTACAGGGGCCGCACGGATGTTCTGCTCGCGCGTCTCGAAAAAGGCACGGCCATGGCCGGTGTCTTCACCCGTTCGAAATGCCCTTCGGCGCCCGTGGATTGGTGCCGTTCCATCCTTGCCGGCGGCCATGCGCAGGGACTGGTTGTCAATTCCGGCAATGCCAATGCCTTCACCGGTCTCAAGGGCCGCGAGGCGGTGGCGTTGACCGCGAAGATCGCGGCGAAGGCCCTCGGCTGCAAGCCGGAGGAAGTGGCGCTCGCCTCGACCGGGGTGATCGGCGAGCCGCTCGATGCCACGAAATTCGAAGGCGTGCTGGCGGATTGCGCGGGCCGCGTGAGCCCCACGGCCTTCCTGGAGGCCGCGAGGGCCATCATGACCACCGACACCTTCCCCAAGGTCGCGACCCGCAAGGCGAAGATCGACGGGTTCCCCGTGACCATCTCAGGCATCGCCAAGGGCGCGGGCATGATCGCGCCGGACATGGCGACGATGCTCTCCTTCGTCTTCACCGATGCCGCGATTGCGCCGAAGGCGCTGCAGGCCCTGCTCTCGAAGGGCGTGGGGCCGAGCTTCAACGCCGTAACGGTTGATAGCGATACATCCACTTCCGACACTCTGCTGCTTTTCGCCACCGGCAAGGCTGCTGCCCGGGGCCAGGCGGAAATCACGGATGCGAAGGATCGCAGGCTCTCGAGCTTCAAGCGGGCGCTGAATGCGCTGCTGCTCGATCTCGCGGTGCAGGTCGCACGCGACGGCGAAGGCGCGGGCAAGCTCATCACCGTGAAGGTGGAAGGCGCGGTTTCTGCCCGCTCGGCGAGGAAAATCGCCATGTCCATCGCCAATTCCCCCCTCGTGAAGACGGCGGTGGCCGGCGAGGATGCGAATTGGGGCCGTATCGTCATGGCTGTCGGCAAGGCGGGCGAGCCGGCCGATCGCGATCGCATCTCGATTTCCTTCGGCGAAATCCGCGTGGCCCATGAGGGCGCGCGTGATCCCAATTACAGCGAGGCGGCGACCTCGGCCTATATGAAGGGCGAGGCGATCGACATCACGGTGTCGCTGGGCATGGGGCGCGGCAAGGCTACGGCCTATACCTGCGATCTCACAAAGGCCTATGTCGAGATCAACGGGGATTACCGCTCGTGAAGCTGCTGCTGGTCGCGGCCGTCGCGCTGGTCGATGCGGATCGCCGCGTGCTGATCGCGCAGCGGCCGGAGGGCAAGCAGCAGGCGGGCCTGTGGGAATTCCCTGGCGGCAAGGTGGAGCCCGGCGAGCGGCCGGAGGAAACATTGATCCGCGAACTCCGCGAGGAACTGGCGATCAGCGTCAAGGAGCCATGCCTCGCACCACTCACATTTTCCAGCCATCGTTATCCGGATTTTCACCTGCTCATGCCATTGTTCATCTGTCGCAGATGGGAAGGAGTTCCGCAGGCGATGGAGCATCAGGCCTTGAGATGGGTCGAGCCGGCGCGGCTTCGGGAATATCCGATGCCTCCGGCAGACGAGCCGCTGATTCCGATGCTTCGTGATCTTCTCTAGGTGCTCTCTGCCGAAGGGAGCGGGGTGCCCTGATCGGGAATGGCAGGACGATGAAGCAGGTTCTGATGGCCTTCATGCGCGACGAGCGGGGCGCGACGGCAATCGAATACACGCTCATCGCCGTGATGCTCTGCACCGCATTGCTGGCAGCGTGGCCTAGCTTTTATAATAATTTTCTTGCCTCCTGGACGAATGCCGGCGATGTACTGAAAAACGCTGTCAAGGTCCCGTGAAGTAAAAGCCGTCAGTCGAACTTCTTCCTGCTGGCGATATCGGCCAGCGCATCTTCCAATCGCGCCTTTGCGGAGCCCGGTTTCAATGGCTTCTGTTGGCTTTCATGCGGCGCCCAACCCGACATCCAGACAATCTCTACAGTTGCCCGCAGGCGCCCATCCGTGTCGGCATGGCGCTCGGCATAGAGTTCTGCGGCACGAAACAGAACCCGGCGCGTCAGAGGTGGCGTGCCCGGCCGCCGGAGCAGGCTCGCACTGGAGGCCATGGCGCGCCATTCCGCGGCCAGCGCGAAGAAACTGCCATAACGGATCGTCAGCTTCTCGCTGTCGGTGACGGGAAGCGCGAGGCCGGCGCGCTGAAGCAGTTGCCCCGCTGCGCGCACATCCACGAAAGGAAAGACCCGGAGCGCGGCCGAGCCGGTGATTTCGCTTTCGGCCCTCAGCAGGCAATCACGCAGTTCCGCGAGGCTGTTGCCGCCCACAAAGGCCGCGAGAAACAGGCCATCCGGCTTCAGCGCGCGCCTGACTTGCGCGAGAATGCCCGGTAGATCATTCACACGCTGAAGCCACAGACCGGAGACGATGAGCCCGTAGCGGCCCGCATCGAGCTTCAGATCCTGCCCGTCGAGGTTGCGATACGCGATGGTTGGATCGCCCGGCGCCACTTCGCCCACATGGTCGATCATGGAAACCCGCTCCGCGCGCTTCAGCGCCGTGGCGAAGAGTCCGCCGGGCGTGCCGAGATCCAGCGCGGGATCGAAGCTGCGAAGAACGGTCTCAAGCCGCTCGATCAGGTCGATCTGCGCACGTTCCAGCAGGAAAGTGGCCGCACCCTGCCTTGCCGCACGCTGGATGGCCATGCGAGCCTTGACCTCGTCGAAGAGTTGGGGAACCTCGGCATTCGGTGAGGCCATGCGCGTGACTGCTCCTGAATCTGATTCTCCCGGAAATAGCACAGAAGCGCCTCCGCGCGCGTTCCGCAGCATCACGCGCCTGCTCGGGCGGTTCGGTCGCGCTGCGCTCGGGATCGTCTATCCGCCGCAATGCATCGCCTGCAACAGCGCCACCGGAGAGCCGCATGCGCTCTGCTCCACCTGCTGGGCGGGCATTCCGTTCATTTCCGAACCCGTTTGCGCCCGGCTCGGAACGCCCTTCGCGCATGATTTCGGGCCGGGCATGCTCTCGCCCGCAGCGATCGCCGATCCGCCGCGATTCGATTCCGCCCGCGCCGTGGCGATCCACGAGGGTGGGGCGAAGGAAATGGTCGCGCGACTGAAATATGGCGAGCGGCTCGATCTCGCCCGCGCCATGGCGCGGATGATGGTGCAGGCCGGCGGGCCGCTTCTCGCCACCACCGATGTGCTGGTTCCCGTGCCGATGCATCGCGGGCGGCTCTGGCAGCGGCGCTACAATCAGGCGGCCCTGCTCGCGAACGAGATCGGCCTGCTGGCGGGGAAACCCGTGCTGCTCGAAACCCTGCGCCGCGTGAAGCGGACACCGCCTCAGGTGGGTCTTGCACGCAACGAACGCCGCAGCAACCTTGCGGGCGCTTTGCACATCAAGCCTGCCGACAGGGCAGCGATCGCGGGTCGTCACTGTCTCGTGATCGACGATGTGCGCACGACGGGTTCGACTTTGAACGCCTGTGCCCATATCTTGCGGCAGGCGGGTGCGGCCCGCATTGATGTTCTGACCTTCACACTCGTGCCGGACGGCGCGTGAGGCCATGGAGTGATGATGCCCGAGATCACCATCTACACGAAGCCGACCTGCCCGTATTGCATCCGTGCGAAGGCGCTGCTGACGCGGAAGGGGGCCCGCTTCACCGAAATCGACGTGAGCCATCCCGCCGACCAGCGCGCCATGGCCGAGAAGGCCGGCCGATCCACCGTGCCGCAGATCTTCATCGGCGGCAAGCATGTCGGCGGCTGCGATGATCTCCACGCGCTGGATGCCAGGGGTGGGCTCGACCCGCTGCTTCAGGGGTGATGCCATGAGCTTTCTTGCTGCCTGCCTGCAGATGCGTTCCACCCGCTCCGTGGAGCGGAACATCGCCGATTTTCTCGGCCTGGGCCGAGAGGCGATCTTGAAGGGCGCGACCTTCCTGCAAAGCCCGGAAATGTCGAACCTTGTCGAGCGGTCGCGCGCCGACCTCTTCGCGAAGATCGCAACCGAGGCGGCCGATCCGTTTCTTGCAGCGGCGCGCAAGCTCGCGGCGGAAGCGAAGGTGACGATCCATCTCGGCTCGCTCGCGATCCGCGAGGGCGAGAAGATCGCGAACCGCGCCTTCCTGATCGGGCCGGATGGCGGGCTCGTCGCGCGCTACGACAAGCTTCACCTCTTCGATGTGGACCTGCCCAATGGCGAAACCTGGCGCGAGAGTGCCACCTACACCGCGGGCGCCTGTGCGGTTGTGGCGCCGGTGAACGGCGCGAAACTCGGCATGGGCATCTGCTACGATTTGCGTTTCCCCTACCTTTTCCGCGCGATGGCCGAAGCGGGCGCGGATATTCTCACCGCGCCGGCGTGCTTCACGAAGCAGACCGGCGAGGCGCATTGGGTGGTGCTGCAACGCGCGCGCGCCATCGAGACCGGTTCCTTCATGATGTCCGCTGCGCAAGGCGGCACGCATGAGGATGGCCGCGAAACCTACGGCCATTCGATCATCGTCGATCCGTGGGGCCGCGTGCTTGCGGAGGCCGATGATCAGCCGGGCGTGATCCTCGCCGAGATCGACCTTGCGAGGGTGGCCGATGCGCGCGGGCGCATCCCCACGCTGAAGCATACACGCGCCATCACCGTCACCACGGTCGGGGAGGGAGCACGGGAGGCCGCGGAATGATCCGCTATGCGCTCGCCTGCGAGGCGGGGCACGCTTTCGAAAGCTGGTTCCGCTCCTCCGAGGATTACGACACCCAGGCGAAGCTTAGCTTCGTTTCCTGCCCGCGTT